>NZ_KV821904.1:0-263 GCF_001815785.1 Corynebacterium sp. HMSC056F09 | reverse complement strand
GTTGCATTTTACGATGATGTTGACCGAAAGATTCATCAGATTTGGAAAGACTCTGATGAGGTTTATGGTGCTCCGCGGATCACCGCAGAGCTTGCCGAGCGCTACCGCATTTCGCTTAACCGTAAGACTGTGGCGAAGCGGATGCGCATGATGGGCATTGAAGGGATTTCACCGCGTGCGTTTGTTCCGGTGACAACGATTCAATCCAAGCGTAAGTCAACTCTTCCTGACCTGGTCAAGCGCATGTTTGATACTGGTGAGCT
>NZ_KV821903.1:0-397 GCF_001815785.1 Corynebacterium sp. HMSC056F09 | reverse complement strand
AGAGGTCACAGTCTGAGCCTTATCGTTGATGTCCTTGTGCTCAGCGATGACATTCGGGTTCTTCGGATCAGTACCCGGAGTCTCCTTGCCCTCCTTGTCGACCTCAACAGAAGTCAACTCCTCAAAGGCAACCGCAGCCTCAACCGGCTCCGTCACAGACTCATCAACGATGATCTCAACAACAACCTCACCATTGGCAGCATCCGGAGTAAAGGTCTTCTTACCCTCACCCAGAACAGTCTTGCCATCAGCCTTAGAAATCAACTCAGCATAAAGGGTGTATTCCTTACCCGGAACCAGACCCTCATACGTCACCGTATCGTTAACCTGCGCACCAGCAACAACCTGAGTTGCACCGTTCGCAAAATCAGCATTCGTCGAAATCTTCGGCTCAACA
>NZ_KV821902.1:0-2224 GCF_001815785.1 Corynebacterium sp. HMSC056F09 | reverse complement strand
TCCGTGTCCAAAAAGTCCATGGACATAACACTCCAGCCCTAGTACCGTCCTAGTCTTTAGGAGAACCGGGTTCTACAATCAGCGCGAGTCCCGAAGCAAGGTCTGCCAACAACTGCTTCGCCGAGTCCACAGGAGCATTGAGGTAGTCGATCGTCAGCCCGTTGACCAGCGCAGTGACGAGGCGAGCACCTTGCTCAGGAGACAGTCCTCGGGCTAGCTTTCCGAAACGTTGCGCTGCTTCGAGACCTTCAGCCACGCGCGCCCGAAACTTCGTCACCTCGGCGTCGTATAAGTCAGCCAGCCATTCGCGCGTCGAGGCAGCAGCTCCCACTATGACCCACACAGCGGAATCCTCGCGCTGGACAGGTCCAATTGGCAAGAGTTCAGCCAGGCGACCGTGGAACGCCGCGTGAAAATCCGTCGCATCGGTTTGAGTAAGGGCCCGCGACTCCTGGCGCTGCAACGACCTGACAAAAGCTTTCGCGATGATGTCGTCCCGTTTACCCATCTGGTACTGGACAGTCCCAGGCGCGACGCCAGCCTCAGTGGCGACGTTGCGCACGCTCAGGGCATCGAGACCCTGGCTGACCATCACTCGAATGGCAGCATCAGCGATCACTGCGGCGGTGCCGGTGATGGGTGTGTTGCGATCAACGGACATGGAGCTCCAATCTTGCGTAGCTCAGATGCGATGAGCCATTCATAAGTGTAGTTGCACTCGCGCATTGCGCCTCGTACAATCGTACCAAGCCCGCGATTAATACAAACGTATGACGCTGAATTGAGGCCTCTTGCGAATCTAAGGTCAAGCTCTCCGCAAACACCCGACTACTGGAGAATTCCATGTCAGACTTCCTTCCCCTTGCTGGCCTTGCACTCGTAGATAGTTTGAGTGCAGGAACCCTTGTCATTCCTATTGCACTGATTGTTATCTGGCGACGAGTACGTTTAGGCCTATTGGGCACCTATCTCGCTACGATCGCCACGGCCTACTGCTGCCTTGGTATTGCGCTTCTATTAGGGTTCGATGCGGCAGTATCGAGGCTTTCTGGCGTAAGCGAGACTGATTGGTTCCAGTGGGTGACGCTTGTTCTGGGCGCGGGGCTTTTCATCTTCGGTGTGTTCTCGCCAAACCCCAAAAAGCCCGCGGCCACGCAGACCGCCAACGGCGAGGTGTCGAAGAGTCGGGCTTCTCGCCTTGCACGGGGCGCGTCACTGAGTGCGACCGGCATGGTGGGGCTTGCGCTAGGTGCTGCCGTCGTCGAGGCTGCGACTATGTTGCCTTACCTGGGCGCAATGGGAATTATCCAGTCTATGTCTTTCGGGTTTAGCGGCAAGGTCGCGCTTATTGCGGGTTACTGCATCATCATGGTCCTACCGGCAACTCTTATGGCTGCCATTGCAGGCGCAGCGGGGCCGGCTATTTTTCCTCGTCTGGAGCGCGCCATCCGTCGGCTGGAGTATGAGGCGAAAGTGACGTTGCTGTGGATCGCGGCAATTGTGGGAGTCTACATGGCGGCATCGAGTGCACAAGGGCTCGGATTGATCGGTTGAGTGCCAAGTTGAACGTTGAGCGATAGCGCCGATTGAAGACCCCTTCCTGCAGCGCTAGCCCCCGGCCCGTCATAACGGCGGCCGAGGGCTACGTCTTCTTCATCCCCTATCCGATGCCTACCAAGGCGGCAACAGTTGGGAGAAAGAAGATAATCAGCGCGCCGCCGATTATGTCGAAGCTGATGCCTGTGCGGATCATACGCGCGATGGAAACGCAGCCGGAGCCGTAAACGATGGCATTTTGCAGCGTGAAAATTGGAAGCATGAAGCCAAAGGTAGCGGCCATCGCCGGGATAACAGGGTCTACTCCCGCAGTCATGGCGAGTGGAACAACAACGGGCATAGTGACAGCCGCTGCCGCGGTATTACTTGTGGTCTCAGAGATGAGGATGGCCAGCAACACCGCCATGGCAGTGATGACCAGGGCACTAGATACGCCCAACATATTGTCGAGTCCGGAACCGATAGTTTCTGCTAGACCGGAGCTGCCCAGCATGGCGCCGAAGATCATGCCGCAACCAAACAATATGATGGTGCCCCAGTCAATCTTGGCCGCATCTGACCAGTCCAGGGTGTACTGCAGCTTCTTGGATTCAACGGGCAGCGCGCCCATATGACTACTTGTTCAAGCCGGTTAGAATCCAAGCACTACCCGGATTATCCAGAGAAA
>NZ_KV821901.1:0-39684 GCF_001815785.1 Corynebacterium sp. HMSC056F09 | reverse complement strand
GTATAGATGCATTCACCACCTGAGCCCGCCTCAATGGCGGGGCATAACTTTGGCGGCTAGGGCAGTTTCCGTGTCGAGGGCCTAGTCCGCGGTTACCGTGCCGAAAGCGACGGCCAGCTCCTCCGCGGCGCGGTCGAGCACCGAAGCCCACGAGCCATAGGATTCCTCATTCGCGGTATCCGAAACCTGCTTGAGCAACGTGCACGGCACACCGAACTTTCGGCACACCGCGGCGATGGCGTAGCCCTCCATATCGCACAGCGCGGAATCTTGGGCAAGGCGCGTGCGGGTCGGGGTATCCGAGATGAAGGAATCGCCCGTCGCCAGAGTCTCAGTGGGCAGCTTTCCGGAGGTCTCTAACTCAATGACCTCGGGGAGGAGATAACGGGAGACGTCGCTGAGCACCTCCAAGTGGAAGTCGTGCTTGCGAACGTGGGAGATCTCGAAGACGCCAGCGAGATCGTCGCGAAGCGCGCCCGCAGTACCGATATTGATGACGCGCTCCGGCAGCTGCTGCGCGGAAGCCAAAACCGCCGTCAGCTCGATGGCGGCGGGCACCGTGCCAATACCCGTGATAAGCAGCGGCGCTCCTTCCGGCACATGCGTGGCTTCAGCGTCCACGGCGGCGACGAACAAGGTACGACCAGAAAGATTCTCCATGCCTGCGAGACTACCTTCTGGCCCGAGGAATGCTCTCCACAACTCTGTTCTGAGCGTTGCGGCCACTTGTAGGGTCTGGAACCACACCGAGACCTCAGAAAGGAGAACACCATGTTCACCCCACGAGTATTCGCCGCAACCGCACTGCTGTGCTTCCCCCTTATCGCCTGCAGCAGCCCCGAAGAAGCCCAAGCCAGCCCCGTAGTCTGCGAGGCAGGAAATGCCCACGCGGCTTTCAACGACAACATCGCCCAGGTTCCGCAGTGGAATGGCCACAACTGGGCACTGGTTGATTCCTCCCACTTCGATCCATGCGCGGAGCTGAGCTGGCAGACCATTTCCATCGAAGGTGCAACGGCCTCCTCGCCGCACCACATCATGCTCTTCCACTACGGCGAGTACATCGGCACCGCCACCGCCGAGCCCTATGGCTTCTTCCCCAGCGTGGAGCGGGTCAATGGCAACGAGATTTCCGTAACCTATCACTGGCTACAAGAGGGCGATGCCAATGCCGCGCCGACGGGAGAGACACACGCCGGCTTCCGTTGGGACGAGGCCCAGCACAAAGTCATCATGAGCGGCGATGTTCCGCCGATGGGCTAGATAAGATAGAGCTAGTCGTGCGCCCTATATGAGGCGCACACACTAGGAAAGGAACATCAATGTTTAGGTCCGCCTTCATCGGCGCTGCCCTTATCTGCCTCCCGCTGGCCGCCTGTTCCCAGGACAACGCGGCGCAGGATTCTGCGGACTCGCCGATGTTCAATTCCGTGCAGAGCAGCGCAACGGATAGCACTCCGGATAACGCAGAGGGCGCCGAGGGCCCCGCTGCATCGTCGCCGGCCGCGGGTGCCTCGCCGACGTTGCCCGCCGAGTCCCCTACAGACGATGCGGAATCCTGCCAGGATATCGACGCCCACGCGGCCTATGAATCAGGCATTGGCACGGTTCCACCGTGGAATGACAACAACTGGACGCTGGTGGATTTCTCGCAGTTCGATCCCTGCGCGGAGCTGAGCTGGCAGACCATCAGCATCGAGCGTGGAACGTCCTCCTCGCCGTACCACATCATGCTCTTCCACAAGGGCGAGTACCTGGGCACCGCCACCGCCGAGCCCTATGGCTTCTTCCCTACCGTAGAGCAGGTCAGCGGGAACGAAATCGCCGTGACCTACCACTGGCCGCGCGAGGGCGAATCTAATGCGGGGCACACCGGCGAAACGAATGCGGGCTTCCGTTGGGACGACGGCCAGCAGAAGGTCATCATGTCTGGCGACGTCCCGCCGGGAAGCTAAGTGCGGCGGTTCGGCCGCCGCAACGCAACCGTTAGCGCAGCCGCTGGCCCACAAAGCCCGCGGCCAGCGTGTTGCCGCTCGACTGATCGATGAGCAGAAAATTGCCCACCGCGCCGCGGGCGGCGTAGTTCTCCACGGGAAGCTCCGCTTGGGTTTGGATGGTGATGAAAGCAATGTCGTTGAGTGCTGCGGATTCCGGGGCCTCAACATCGGCCACGCCATCCAAATCCAGCACCCGATCGACCGAGGCCACGCGGGCCTTGACCAGCGCGGTGCCATAGCGCAGCTTCACCATCTGTCCCGCGCGCAGCTCTTTTTCCGTCAAGACCACCGCGGTGGCGGCGAATTCGCGCACCTCCTCCGGGCGCTGTGTGCCGGCGATGAGGTCGCCGCGGGCCAAGTCGATTTCGTCGGCCAGCCGCAGCACCACGGAGTCGCCGGCGCGCGCCACCTCATCGGATCCAAGCGGGCCATCGGTGGTATCAATCGCGGTGACCGTCGAGGTGCGCCCGCCCGGCAGGGTCACCTCATCCCCCACCGCCACGTGCCCGGCCTTCACGCGGCCGGCATAGCCGCGGTAGTCGGAGGCGTGCTCGCGGATGACGTATTGGATGGGGAAACGCAGGTCAAGGTCATCAGCGCGGCCGGTCGCCACGGGGACTGTCTCCAGCGTGTCGAGGACCGTCGGGCCCTCGTACCAGTCCATGGTGGTGGAGCGTTCCACCACGTTATCGCCCTTGAGCGCAGAAATCGGGATGACCACCGAATCCGTAATGCCCAGGCGCGCGGCGACCTCGTTGAACTCCGCCTCAATCGCGCGGAACGTGGCCTCGTCGAAGTCCACCAGGTCGATCTTGTTCACGCCCAGAATCACGTGGCGCACGCCCAAGAGTGCTGCCACGTTGAGGTGGCGGCGGGTTTGTTCGACGACGCCATTGCGGGCGTCGACAAGCAGCACCACCACCTGGGACGTGGACATGCCGGTCACCGTATTGCGCGTGTACTGCACGTGCCCCGGGGTATCGGCGAGGATGAAGGTGCGCTTATCGGTGGCGAAGTAACGGTAGGCCACGTCGATAGTGATGCCCTGCTCGCGCTCGGCACGGAGGCCGTCGACAAGCAGCGACAGGTCCATGCCGTCGAAGCCGCGGTCGGCAGAAGAACGCTCCATGGATTCCACCTGGTCCGCGAGCACGGACTTGGTGTCATAGAGCAGGCGGCCCACGAAGGTGGACTTGCCGTCATCGACGGAGCCGGCGGTGCACAGACGCAGAGTATCGCGCTGCTTGAGCGCGCCGACATTCGGCGCAAGGGTGGTGGTCGTCATCAGAAGTAGCCTTCCTTCTTGCGGTCCTCCATGGCGGACTCGGACAATTTGTCATCGGCGCGGGTGGCACCGCGCTCGGACAGGGTGGAAATGGAGATTTCCGCGAGCACCTCATCAGGCGAGGCGGCGGTGGATTCCACGGCACCGGTGCAGGACATATCGCCCACGGTGCGGTAGCGCACGGTGCGAGTCTCCAGCGGCTCATCCTCGCGCGGGCCGCCCCATTCGCCCGGGGTCAGCCACATGCCGTTGCGGTTAAATACCTCGCGCTGGTGCGAATAGTAGATGGAGGGAAGCTGCAGGTTGCGCGCGCCGATGTATTCCCAAATATCGGACTCCGTCCAGTTGGAGATGGGGAATACGCGGACGTTTTCGCCGGCCATCTTGCCGCCGTTGTAGAGGTCCCACAGCTCCGGGCGCTGGCGGCGCGGGTCCCAGCCGCCGAAGGAATCGCGGATGGAGAAGATGCGCTCCTTGGCGCGGGCGCGTTCCTCGTCGCGGCGCGCGCCACCCAGGACGGCGTCGTAGCCGCGCTCGGCGATGGTCTCCACCAGCGGCACGGACTGCAGCGGGTTGCGGGTGCCATCGGGGCGCTCCTGGAGGTCGCCGCGGTCGATCCAATCCTGGACGTGGGCGACGTGCAGGCGCGCGCCAGTCTCGGCGACGAGCTGATCGCGGAAGTCGATGACCTCCGGGAAGTTGTGGCCGGTATCGACGTGGATCAGCTCGAAGGGAACGGTAGCGGGCGCAAAGGCGCGGCGGGCGAGCTCGAAGACGACGACGGAGTCCTTGCCGCCGGAAAAGAGCAGGCCTACCTTGTCGAATTGCCCGGCGACTTCGCGCAGGATGTGGAGGGATTCGTTCTCTAAGTCTTTAAGGTGTGGTGAAAGAGTCATTATTCGTGCAACCCGCATTCTGTCTTGCCGTCAGCGAAAACGCGCCCGGAGCGCGCATCCTCGCCCTCGCCTACCGGGAAGGTCAACGGCGCGCAGCCGATGGAGCGGTAGCCCTGCAGGGTGAGGGGGTGGATGATGAGATCGTGTTCCTTGATATAAGCGTCGGTGTCGTCGAGGTCCCAGGTAATAATCGGGGAAATCTTCAGCCGGCCCGTGCGGTCCAGGCTCAGCGCCGGCGCGTTCGCGCGGTGCTCGGAATCGGCGCGGCGCAGGCCGGTGACCCAGCCGACGTACGGGTCCATGGCCATGTTGAGCGGCTCCACCTTGCGCATGCGGTTATAGGCCGCAACGTCGCGCGCATACAGGCGCGGGCCATAAATCTTGTCCTGCTCCTCGGGGCTGAGCAGCGGGCGCACGGTCACCAGCGGCAGGTCCGCATAGCGCTTGGCGACGTCCCCCGCCACCTGAAGCGTCTCCGGAAAGTGCCAGCCGGTATCGATAAAGAGCAGGTCGGCGTCTAAATGGGCGCGGTGCGCAAGCTCGGCCAGCACGGTGTTTTCCATAGACATCGTCACGGCAAGCCGGCCCGGCGCGTGCTCGGCGGCCCACTCAGTAATCGTTTCGGCGGAGGCATCGTAGAGCTTATCGGCCCACTCGTCGACGAGTTCCTGGTTGCGCTGGGCCACGGCAGGCTCGAGCGGCGCGGTGCCGCGGGTGCCTTCGGGGCTAATGCTGGGGTCGCGGTAGTCGCCGCGGTCCAGCAGGTTAGTTGATTCGGTCATGGCTCCTCACATTAAAGGCAGCTGGGCTTGCGTGCAGCCCCACAGAGGGGTGCGAGGGCTGTGAGCTTGGGTACTAGGAAGAATAAAAATTAGCCAGAATGAACCGAGCGGACTAGATTTACAGACTAGACAGTCTATTTTTCGAACCGAAGGGGTTCTCATGCAGCGTGTTGCCATCGTCGGGGACGGCCCCGCAGCACTCTCCACCGCCGAGCGGCTCATCAAAGCCGGGTTGTGCGTGGACCTCTACTGCGAGCGCCCCGCGCCGTTTGGTTTGCTGCGCCGTTTCGCCGGACTCTCCGGCGCGGAATCCGCCGCCTCGCCGTGCCCGAAGGGGACGACGCCGCGCCTGCGACTCATCGGCAACGTCCGCGTGGGCACTGGCCCTGACGCCGATATTAGCCACACGGACCTCAACCAGCTCTCCGCTTCCGGCGACCGCCACCTGGTTCTGCTGGAGCTCATGGCCCGCGGCGTGGCCATCACGACATGGGAGGGGCTGTGCCAGCCCACCGACGACGTCGAGGATTGGGCTACCGTCGCGGCCCGCGCCCAGCGCGCGCCGGTGTGCTTCTAGCACGCGAGCGCGCGAGCGCGCGAGCTAGTCGCTCGCGCAGCCATAAGGGATGCCTGCTGCCCATACCCACGCTAGACGCGCTCGCGTCTAGCGGGATAGACTTGCGCGGTCAATGCTCTCCAGCGGCCCGGCGCGGCCGCCAACACGCACGAAACGCTGGCACATGGAACTCGTTCGCATCCTTTTATCCCGCTCCAAGCCGTACACCGGCTACGTCATCGCGGTGCTGCTCCTCCAAGCGCTATCCACCGCGGCAACGCTTTACCTGCCTTCGCTCAACGCGAAGATCATCGACAGGGGCGTGGCCCAAGTAGACATCGACTACATCTGGCGCACCGGCGGCATCATGCTCATCGTGGCCTTCGTCCAAGTCCTCACCGCCATCGCCGCCATCTGGTTCGGCTCCCGCACCGCCATGGGTCTGGGCCGCGACCTGCGCTCCGATATCTTCCGCCGCGTCACCCGCTACTCCGCCGAGGACATGAGCAACTTCGGCACCGCCACCCTCATCACCCGCGGCACCAACGACGTCCAGCAAATCCAGATGGTCTACATGATGATGCTCAACTTCATGGTCACCGCGCCGATCATGTCCATCGGCGGCGTCATCATGGCCATCCGCGAAGACGCCGGCATGTCCTGGCTCGTCGCGGTCTCCGTCATCGTGCTGCTCACCGCCATCTCCCTCATCATCGTCCGGCTCATGCCGCTCTTCCGCGCCTGGCAAGGCAAGCTCGACGTCATGAACGGCACCCTGCGCGAACAAATCGCCGGCATCCGCGTCGTCCGCGCCTTCACCCGCGAGGAGCACGAAGCCGAGCGCTTCCGCACCGCCAACCGCGACCTGACCAACCTCTCCCTGAAGGTCGGCCAGCTGTTCATCCTCATGTTCCCCATCATCACCGTCATCCTCAACGTGGCCACGGGCGCGGTCCTCTGGTTCGGCGGCCACCGCGTGGACGAGGGCCTCGTGGAGGTCGGCTCACTGACCGCCTTCCTGCAGTACCTGCTGCAGATCCTCGCCGCGGTCATGATGGGCACCTTCATGGCGATGATCCTCCCGCGCGCGGTCATCTGCGCGCGCCGCATCACCGACGTCCTCGAGCACGAGCCCTCCATCACCGAGCCGGACCAGCCCCGCACCCCGGAGCACTCCGAAGGCGTCGTCGAGTTCGACAACGTCTCCTTCCAGTACGCCGGCGCCGAGGCGCCCGTGCTTCACGACGTCTCCTTCACCGCCACCCCCGGCACCACCACCGCGCTCATCGGTGCGACCGGTTCCGGCAAAACCACCGCGCTCTCCCTCGTCCCGCGCCTCTACCTCCCGACGAAGGGACGCGTGCTTCTCGACGGCACCGATATCGCCGAGATGGCGCGGAAGGACGTCGTCAAGCGCGTGGGCCTCGTGCCGCAGAAGCCCTACCTGTTTAGCGGCACCGTGGCTTCCAACCTGCGCCTGGGTGCGCCGGAGGCCACCGACGAGGAGCTGTGGAACGCGCTGCGCGTGGCGCAAGCTGACTTCGTTGAGGACCTCGACATGCACATCGCGCAGGGCGGCACCAACGTCTCGGGTGGTCAGCGCCAGCGCCTGTCCATCGCGCGCATGCTCGTCGCCCGCCCGTTGGTGTACCTCTTTGATGATTCCTTCTCCGCGCTCGACGTACTGACGGATGCCGCCGTGCGCTCCGGAATGCGCGAGTACACCGCGGAGGCGACAACCATCATCGTGGCGCAGCGCGTGAGCTCGATTGTGGATGCAGATCAGATTTTGGTCATGGACGCTGGGCGCGTCGTGGCCCGCGGCACGCACGGGGAGTTGCTCGAGTCCTCCGAGACGTACCGCGAGATTGTGGAATCCCAGAAGACCTCGGAGGTGGCATAAATGGCTGAGCAGGATAACGCTACGTTGAGTGAAGACACCACAATCGAGGAGAAGACCGGCGAGAACGCCCCGCGCAAGGCCAAGAACTTCTGGCCCTCCGCCAAGCGCCTCTTTGGTCTGCTTGCGCCGTTTAAGGTGCAGCTGTTTGCGATTGCGGCGATGAACATCATCTGTGTGTTCCTCGCCGTGGCCGCGCCGAAGGTGATGGGCAAGGCCACCGACGTCATTTTCTCCGGCGTCATTTCCCGCCAGCTGCCCGCTGGGATGAGCAAGGAGCAGGCCATCGCGGCGTTGCGCGCGGGCGGGCAGGATAAGTTCGCCGACATGGCCTCAGCCATGGACTTGAACCCGGGCTTCGGCATCGACTTCTCCACGTTGGGCACGATTATTGGCATCGTGATTGCGATGTACGTGGTGTCCTCGCTCTTCCAGTGGTGGCAAGGCTACTTGCTCAACTCCATGGTCATGAAGATCGTCTTCGACCTGCGCGAGAGCATCGAGGCCAAGCTCAATGCGCTGCCGCTCAATTACTTCGATACGCAGTCGCGCGGAGATCTCCTCTCGCGCACCACCAACGACGCCGATAACATCCAGTCCGCCTTGCAGCAGGCCATTTCGCAGCTGTTTTATAACCTGCTCATGGTCGTGGGCATCACGGTCATGATGTTCACCGTGTCCTGGCAGCTAGCGCTCGTGGCGCTGCTGGCGCTGCCGCTGACGGCGGTGGTCATCGCGGTGATTGGCTCGCGCGCGCAGAAGCAATTCAAGGCGCAGTGGAAGGCCACCGGTGACCTCAACGGGCAGGTGGAGGAAGCCTTCTCGGGCCACGACCTGGCGACCGTCTTCGGGCGCATCGATTCCATGACGGAGGATTTTGATAAGCGCAACGAGGAGCTGTTCCGCTCCGCCTCGCTGGCGCAGTTCCTGGCCGGCATGATGATGCCGATCATGCAGTTCATCTCCTACCTGTCCTACGTGGTCATCGCGGTGCTGGGTGCGTTGAAGGTGGCCTCCGGCACGCTGACGTTGGGCGGCGCGCAGGCCTTCATCCAGTACTCGCGCGAGTTCAACCAGCCGCTGGGCCAGCTGGGCGGCATGATGCAGCAGGTGCAGTCGGGCGTGGCCTCGGCAGAGCGCGTCTTCGAATTCCTCGACGCCGAGGAAGAGCCCGCCGAGGAGTCCACCTCCCGCTTGGGTGGGCGTGCGAAGGGGCTCGTGGAGTTCGACGACGTCGACTTCTCCTACAGCCCCGACAAGCCGCTCATCCAGGACCTCAACCTGCGCGTGGAGCCCGGCCAGACCGCGGCCATTGTCGGCCCCACGGGTGCTGGCAAGACCACGCTGGTCAACCTCATCATGCGCTTTTACGACATCGATTCGGGCACCATCCGCCTCGACGGTGTGGACACCGCGCAGATCTCGCGCCGCGAGCTGCGCTCCCAGGTGGGCATGGTGCTGCAGGACGCCGTGGTCTTTGAGGGCACCATCATGGACAACATTCGGTACGGCCGCCTCGACGCCACCGACGAGGAGGTCATCGCCGCCGCGAAGGCCACCTACGTGGACCGCTTCGTCCATTCCCTCCCCGATGGCTATGACACCAAGATTGACCAGGATGGCGGCGCGATTTCCGCCGGCGAGCGCCAGCTCATCACCATCGCCCGCGCTTTCCTGGCGCAACCGGCGCTGCTCATCCTCGACGAGGCCACCTCATCCGTGGATACCCGCACCGAGGTGCTCGTTCAGCAGGCCATGAATGCGCTGCGCGCGGACCGCACGTCCTTCATCATCGCGCACCGCCTGTCCACGATTCGCGACGCCGACCTCATCATCGTCATGGAAGAAGGCCGCATCGTCGAACAGGGCACCCACGCCGAGCTTCTCGACGCCCACGGCGCCTACTGGCGCCTCCACCAGTCCCAGTTCCGCGAAGACTAGAGCTCGTCGACGGTCACAGACATCGTCGGGGCCGAGAACGTGTCACCCGTGAGGTTTGCTAGCTCGAGGGTGACGTCGGTGAGGGAGAGGTGTTCCATGAGGGCGTCGGGAAGCTCGGCGTCTGGGACAGGATTCGGCTGGGGTATACCGAGCTGGTCGAGGACGGCATTAATGTCACCGCCGGTGAGGTCTGCCGTGACGGGCACGGTGCGCGCGCCTTCGACGGTGGGCGTGGCGGTCAGCGAGGTCGCCACGATGCGCGCGGGCTCCACCGTCGTTATGGCCCCGCCGGTGGTGAGCAGGCCATCGCCGGCGTTGCCCGGCAGCGTGATGGCAAGGTTGCGCACGGCAAGGCGCTCTCCGGTGAGCTCGATAACGCGCACCTCGCCGTCTCGGGTGGGCATCGTACCCAATGTGGCTTTCACGTTCCCCGTCAGAGTCACCTCGTCCGCTCGCACGGTGGAAAAATAAGGCTGCGCTGGGGCAACCTGCGCCCCGACTGGTCCCGCGCTGCTCACCAGGATCTGCGCGCTGAGCACGGCTACCCCGACCTTCACGCGCGCCGGTCGGGCAGCTTCGCGCCTCGAAGCGTTAACCATCGCTGGGCTCCCAGGCCAAGGTCAGCGCGCCGCCGATGATGCCGAGTAGCGAACCGATGAGAAAGCCTCCCAAGTTGGAGGTGGGAAGCGCAATGACCGCCACGATGATGCCCAGTACCCCCAGGTACGTCGCAGTGGTGGGACGGAACCACGCGCCAAGGCCAAACATGACCAGCAACGCCCCGATAAGCAGGGTGGACACACCCGACACGGTAGAAATCATGACGAGCAGGTCCGAGATCTGCACCGTGAAGTAGGCCGGCATAGCGATGACGATGCCCGAAAGAATGAGCAGCAGCCCCGGAATAAACGGCCGCCCAGCGCGCCACGTCTTAAACCGCCCCCACGCCCCGCCTGTGGCTGCCGCGGGAGCTACAGCCTGGTCAACATCGAGAGAATCCGGCGCTTCTGCTCCATGCAGTGCTGCGTCGGAATCCCTAGCGTGATCAGCAGACATTGCCGCGGCCCCGCTCCACAGAGACGCCCACATTCTTTGCGGATAGCGTCTTCGCGCCGATGGAGGTGGCGCGCACGTCGTCGGCAGTCAGCGAAACCTGCTTGGCATAGAGGCCCCACGTCCCCGGGTCGGCCGACTGGGACAGCTGGCTGGCGTCGATGCCCACGTTCGCGTCCTGCATGACCAGCGAGCCCTCGATATTCGACGCACCAACGAGGAGACCAGTGGCCTCCACACTGTTATCGCCCTTCGCCTTGAGCGCGAGCGTGGACTCCCCCACCGCAGGCAGGTCAGTGGTGACATAAAGACACAAATCCGAGGCCACGGCGTGTTCCATCTTCAGCCGCGCGGTGGGAACATCCTCCTCGCCCTTCTTGTCGCTATCCACAAACAAGGAAAAGCCATCGCCTTCCAAGTGACGAATGTTGACGTTGAAGAACGTACCCGAGAGCGCCAGATTCGCCGTCAGACCGCCCTGCGCAACCGCAACTCCGGCCACTCCGAATGCTGCGAAGCCCGCAACGAGGCCCACCGCGGCCTTCGGAACATTGATTCTGCCCACAACGCCTCCTGAATTCTTAGCCCTCAAGATGATAGCTGAATGCTGACTCACTGATTTGGGGCCGGGGGATTTAAGGTAGGAGGCACGCACAGCAGCAATTAAAGGAGCGCGCATGTTCGGCTGGGTTGCCATCGCCGCATCAGTCCCGGTGTGGCTGTACTTTTTCTACCGCCTCACGGCGCTGTTTCGGTTCATCCGCTCCGGCGGGCCCACGCAGCTGAACCGTACCGACCGGCCCCTGGCGCGCCTTGGCCGCGTGCTCATCGAAGTCTTCGGCCATACCCACTTCAAAGGCCGCCCGCTGGTCAATGCCGCGCACTGGCTCGTCATGGTGGGCTTCCTCTTCGGCGCCATCGTGTGGTTCGAAGCCTATATCCAAACCTTCGCGCCCGATAAAGGCTGGCCGTGGCTCAGCGACTGGCCGGTGTACCACTTCATCGAAGAGGTCCTCGCCATCGGCACCGTGCTCGGCATTTGCTTCCTCATCGGCGTGCGCCTGAAACTCGGCCACACCGATCGCGGCAGCCGCTTCTACAACTCGCAGGTCTTCCCGGCACGCCTGGTGGAGGCCATCGTCTTCCTCGAAGGCCTCGGCATGCTCGCCGTCAAGGCCGCCGCCATCGCCACGTACGGCGGTGGCTCCCCGTGGGCTGATTTCTTGTCGATGCATGTGGCGGGGGTTATGCAGGCGTCGCCAAGCATGGTGCAGTTCTTCGCCCTGGTGAAGCTGCTCACGGGCCTAGTGTTCATCGCGTGCATCGCCCACTACTTCCAATGGGGCGTGATGTGGCACCGCTTCCTGGCCTTCTTCAACATCTTCTTCCAGCGCAACGCCGACGGTGAGAGGGCGCTGGGTGCTCTCCCCACGCCGGATTTGGAGGACCTCGAACCGGGAAGCTGGAAGATGCTTCTCGACGCCTCCTCCTGCACCGAATGCGGCCGCTGCCAGGACCTGTGCCCCGCATGGAACACCGAGAAGCCGCTGAGCCCGAAGAAGCTCATGATGGACCTGCGCCAGAGCGCGCTGGATAATTACAACCCGCATGAGGGGCTCAACGTGCTGGCGATGGCCGGCACGATTGATGATGACGTCCTGTGGTCCTGCACCAACTGCGGTGCTTGCGTTGACCAGTGCCCGGTGGATATCGAGCACATCGACCACGTGGCGGACCTGCGCCGGTTCAAGGTGCTGGCGGAGTCCGACTTCCCGTCGGAGCTGACCGGGCTGTTTAGGAACATGGAGACGAAGGGCAACCCGTGGGGGCGCAACGCTTCGGAGCGCCGCGCGTGGATCGATGAGGCGCGTGCCGACGGCATCGAGGTGCCGATCATCGGCGAGGACGCCACTGATTTCTCGGACCTGGAGTACCTGTTCTGGGTCGGTTGCGCGGGTGCCTACGACGACAAGGGCCGCGCTACGACGCGCGCGGTGGTGGACATGCTGCACACTGCGGGCGTGAAGTTCGGTGTGCTGGCCACGGGCGAGACCTGTACCGGTGACCCGGCGCGCCGTGCTGGCAATGAGTTCCTGTTCCAGGTGATGGCGGAGCAGAATGTTGCCACGCTTAACGACGCCTTCGCCGGCGTCCCCAAAGGCCAGCGCAAAATCATCACGACGTGCCCGCACTGCTTCAACACGATCCGCAACGAGTATCCCGATTTCGACGGCCACTTTGATGTGCTGCACCACACGCAGCTGCTCAACCGTTTGGTGCGGGAGAAGCTGCTCGTGCCGGTGCCGCGTTCCCCGGAGAACCGCCGACCCGTCACGTATCACGACCCGTGCTTCCTGGGCCGCCACAACAAGGTCTTCGACCCGCCGCGTGAACTCGTCGAGGCGACCGGCGCAACGCTGGCGGAGATGGACCACAACCGCGACGAGGCCTTCTGCTGCGGTGCCGGTGGCGCGCGCATGTTCATGGAAGAAAACCAGGGCAAGCGAGTTAACGAGTTCCGCTCGGAGCAGGCCGTGGCGACCGGTGCCGAGCAGATTGCGACGGGCTGCCCGTTCTGCAATGTCATGCTGACGGGTGGTGTGAAGTCCATCGCGCCGCAGACACAGGTCAGCGATGTGGCGCTCATGCTTCGCGACGCCATTGCCCCCTCCGGCGACCTTCCCGCCCCGCGCGAGAAGGCCTTCCTCGACACTCCCCGCCGCCTGCCCGTGGAAGATTCCACCGCACCTTCCCCGGAAACACTCGCTGCGGAATCTGCCCCAACAAGCTCTCCGCAGGCCCCCACCGCTGCACCAAGTACGTCTGCGGCGCCGACACCTCCGACTGCCCCCAGCGCGCCCGCAGCTCCGTCTGCGCCGAGCGCACCGCAAGCACCTGCCGCGCCCAGCGCACCACAGGCAGTGCCAACGTCCCCTGCCGCGCCGAGCGCGCCAACGGCTCCATCCGCTGCACCGCAGGCACCATCAACGCCGACTGCCCCCAGCGCGCCGAACACGCCTGCAGCACCCTCGACTCCATCTGCGCCACAAGCGCCCTCTGCTCCCAGTGCACCACAGAGTCCATCTGCTCCAACAGCTCCCAGTCCACCGCAGGCCCCAGCTGCGCCACATGTCGCAGGAGCTCCAACCGCTCCTACAGCGCCGAGTGCTCCCAAAGCACCTACCGCACCGTCCGTGCCAGACGCACCCGCAGCTCCATCTGCACACACTCCGACACCGAACGCAGCCTCTGTACCGCAGGCACCAGCCGCACCCCAGGCGCCCGGTGCACCATCGTCGCCAAACGCTGCAGCTGTACCGACTGCACCGGCGGCACCCAAGGCTGCAACAACGCCAAGCGCTCCCGGTGCACCGGCGGCACCAGCGTCGAGCGTTCCCAGTGCCCCCGCTGCACCAAACGCACCGCAAGCACCCACGGATACTCCTTCGGTGCCGAAGGCACCGCCTGCACCAACAGCACCGAGTGCACCAAACGCGGGCGCCGTGCCGAAGGCTCCGGAGGCGCCAGGCGTGTCGGAAGAGGGGGCGTCGGAAAGCAAAGACTAGTGCGACGTCAACCACAGCAGCGCCGCGTGAGCTAGGCATGCCTGGTTTCGCACAGGTACGCTCTACTCCATGCAATCTGACGTGACCTACGTCCTCGCCTCGGGCGAAAATAATTACACCGACTCGCTGGTGTCCTTCGCATGGATTATGGCGGTGGCGCTGCTGGCGCCGTTGGTGTCCCATGCGCTTGGCAAGAAGATGCCGGCCGTGGCGCTGCTTATTTTCTTCGGCATGCTCATCGGCCCGTCGATGTTGGGCCTGGCCCACGAGGACCCCGGCATCGGGATGCTCAAGGAGCTTGGCGTTGGTGCGCTTTTCCTGCTTGCAGGTTTCGAAATTGACCTCGCCGCCCTGAAATCGAAGGAAGCCGCCACAGGGTTATCCACGTGGCTCCTCTGCGTGGTGGCGTGTGGCGTCGGCGCCTATTTCCTCATGGACGACATCCCCGGCGCCATCGTCATGGCCATCGCTTTGACCTCCACCGCCCTGGGCACCATCACGCCGATGCTCAAACAGGACAAGCTCCTGGGCACGCGAGTAGGCGATTCCGTGGTTATCCACGGCGCAATCGGTGAGGTCGCGCCCATTACCGCGATGGCACTCCTGCTGGGAACACGCTCCACGTGGACAACGATGCTGATTCTTCTCGCCTTCATCGGCATTGCCGTGGCCGTCGCCGTCATGCCCTTCGCCATTACTACCCTCATGCCGTGGTTCAAGGACGCTTTCATCTCCGGGGCGGGCTCCACCAATCAGACCATCATGCGCCTCATCATCCTGATGCTGGCCATCCTCATGGCGGTGACGGCGGTATTCGAACTCGACATTGTCCTAGGCGCCTTCGCGACGGGCATCATCCTCAACCGCATCATTCCCGATGAGTTCCATAAGGGCTTGGAGAACCGCCTCGACGTCGTTTTTTATTCCATGCTCATCCCCGTCTTCTTCGTGGTCTCTGGCATGGCGATTGACTGGAAAGTCATCGTGGACGAACCCCTCAAGGTCCTCGGCATTCCGCTGCTCATCTTGGTCACCCGCGGCCTGCCGGTGTTCCTGCGCGAGAACATCCACCAGACCGGCTCCGACGTCGAAACCACCCGCGAGCGCATCCAGGTGGCCCTTTACGCGGCGACCGGCCTGCCCATCATCGTGGCGGTGATGACGCTTGCGGTGGGTTCGGGCATCGTCGATAGTGAAATGGCCTCCATCTTCATCGCCGGCGGCGCACTCACCGTTGCAATCTTCCCGTTCCTCTCCAGCCTCGTGCGCGGAAAAGAGCCCGCCAAGGCGGAAGAATAGGGCTGCTAGAATATAGGGCGTGACTAATCCCTTCAGCATGCGGCTTTCCGACGCCGAACGGACCGACGCCGTCAACGACCTCGCCCAGGCCTTGGGTGAAGGCCGCCTGACCATGGATGAGTTTGAGGACCGCACCGACGCCGTCATGCGCGCCACTACCCGCCGCGAGCTGGCAGAAGTCTTCATGGATATCCCCACCAAGGCCAGCAGCGAGCTGAAGATTTACTCCCAGGGCGACGTCGCGCGCGCCTACCAGTCAACCCGGAAACCCCGCTTGGCCACCGCATTGGTTGGCTCCCTCGGGCTACTGTTCGGAGCGATCGCATCCTTCGCCACCCTGTCCGGGGCCACCGCCGCACTCACCGGCACCGGCCTGCTTTTCCTCATCCCCGCGTTGTGGATCATGCTGTACGTGGCCAAGGTGGGCCCCGAGTCCTGGCACCAGCCCTCCGCGCGGCAGATTGAGCGCCAGCGCATGCGCGAGCTCAAGGCCGCGGGCGCTGAAGAACGCGCACAGATGCGGGCGTTGGAGCAGGCGCAGTGGGCGGAGAGGCGTCGCCAAGCAAGTGAAATTACTGGGGATGCGATGAATCTGGCCAAACGCAAGCTGGAACAGTGGAACCAGAAGTAACATATCCGGCATGACTCACAACCGGATTTTTGATCAATCCACCAAACTACAGGGCGTTGCCTACGATATTCGCGGCGAGGTTTCCACGGAAGCCGAGCGCATGGAGCTCGACGGGCACAACATTCTGAAGCTCAACACCGGCAACCCAGCGGTGTTTGGTTTCGATGCGCCGGATGTCATCATGCGCGACATGATTGCGGCGCTGCCGACCTCCCAGGGCTACTCCACGTCGAAGGGTATTATCCCGGCGCGGCGCGCAATTGTGACCCGCTATGAGCTGGAGGATTTCCCCAGCTTCGACGTCAATGACGTGTACCTGGGCAACGGCGTCTCCGAGCTGATCTCGATGGTGACGCAGGCGCTGCTTGACGACGGCGACGAGGTTCTCATCCCCGCTCCTGACTACCCGCTGTGGACGGCGGCGACGTCGCTGGCGGGTGGCACACCCGTGCACTATCTGTGTGATGAGGAGGATGATTGGAATCCGTCCATTGAAGATATTCGCGCGAAAGTAACGGAGAAGACCAAGGCCATCGTGGTCATTAATCCGAATAACCCGACGGGTGCCGTGTACTCGCGTGAGACCCTGCAGAAAATCGTGGATGTAGCGCGCGAGTATAACCTGCTGATTCTGGCCGATGAGATTTATGACCGCATTCTCTACGACGGTGCGAAGCACATTTCGATTGCCTCGCTGGCCCCGGATTTGCTGACGATCACGTTTAATGGCTTGTCCAAGGCCTACCGCGTGGCCGGCTACCGCGCCGGTTGGATGGTGCTGACGGGCCCGAAGTCCCATGCCCGCGGTTTCATTGAGGGTCTGGATTTGCTGGCGGGCACGCGCCTATGCCCGAATGTGCCGGCGCAGCACGCAATTCAGGTCGCGCTTGGTGGGCGGCAGTCGATTTATGAGCTCACCGGTGAGGGCGGGCGCTTGCTCAAGCAGCGCAACATTGCCTACGAGAAGCTCAATGAGATTCCGGGCGTGTCCGTAACGAAGCCGATGGGCGCGCTGTATTGCTTCCCGCGCCTGGACCCGGAGGTGTATGAGATTCACGATGACGCGAAGCTCATGCTCGACATCCTGCGCGCCGAGAAGATCCTCATGGTGCAGGGCACCGGCTTCAACTGGCCTACGCCGGATCACTTCCGCGTGGTCACGCTGCCGTGGGCTTCGCAGCTGGAGAACGCGATTGAGCGGCTCGGCAACTTCCTGGTGAGCTACCGCCAGTAGCACTGCACACTACTGACAACTAGGCTTCCCACAATCGGGCAGGAGCAAAGAGGCGCGCTCGGTTCAAAAGCGTGCGCGCCCCCTTGCCTCAAGCACTAGCGGTCGGGCGGAGCGGGGCTTCCCGGCTCGGAACGTGTCGGCGGCGTGGCGGGTTTGCGGGGAGGGGCGAATCCATGGCCCGTGCCGGCTGTCTCGTGTTCGCGGATGCGCTGGGCGCGCGGCGCGCGATGCGGGTGGGCCGGTTCCCGCGGATCGCGGGGGCCGGCCGGTACCCATTTAATCTTGCCGTTTTCGCGCACAATGCGGCCGCGACCCGGCAAGCCGTTGATGGCGTTGTGGTATTTGCACAGCGGAGTGAGGTTCTCGGGGTTCGTTTCGCCGCCGTGTCTCCATTCTGTGATGTGGTGTATCTGGGAATAATCGGCGCCGCACAGGCAGCGATCCCAGGCGCAGGTGGGTTGCTCACCGCAGGCCATGATGCGCTGCTTCTCCGAGGCGACGCGCTGGGTGCGGTGGAGTTCCACGGGGCCTTTGACGCGGTCAACAATCATGACGAGGCCTTCTTCGGCGAGCTCGCGCTCGATGAGCTCTTTGCCCGTGATCTTGGCGCCGTTGGATAGCTGAATCACTATATCCCCGAGGTCTGGGGCTGCGTTGTCCTGAGACTCGTCGGCGCAGCTACTGATAGTGGGCTGGTCCGAAGGAGAATTTGGGGCTATTGGAGCGGCGGAAGCAGGATCCGCGGAATCGGGGCGCGGGGTGGACGGGTCGCCCAAGCGTCCCAAGATTGTGGCGTACTCGGGAAGCTCCATGACGGCGAGGGTCTGGGCAACGGGGCGGGCGAGGCGGCCCTCGCGAAACGCGGCCGTGAAGGAACCCACAGGATCCTCCTCATCGATATTGGGCCGCAGGTCCTCGATGAGTGCAGCCGGAGCCGTGAGCGTGAGCTTGGATAGCTCCTTTCCCCGGCGAATTGTCACTCCCGGCTTCGGCGCGGGCGGCGGGCTGAGCTCGCGAATGCGCTTGCGCGCATAGCGGGCCACGGCCTTCTCATCGCCAGCGATTCCGCACAGCTCAATGCGCAGATCCCACGCCTGGTGCTGTTTCTTCAGCCTTCCTGCGAAGCGCTCAATGAGCAACAGCGTGGGCAGGTCGTGCCCATTGGCACGGGCGGCCGAAACGGCACGCGCCTGTTTGCGGGTGAAGGAGGTGGAGGCAAAGTAGACGTCGAAAAGCGCCAGCAGAGAGCGTGCCGCAGACTCCGGACCCCACACCCGAAGCTGCTCGAAGCTGAGCCCCGCAACGCCGGCGACGAGCTCGATGCCCGCCGCCTGGCTGCGAAGATGCGCTTCCACAAGGTTCATGCCAGCAACGCTAAACGCCCCACCCGCACCGCACAACGGCGCCGCCGCCAGCCTGTGGATAACTTGTTGATCGCGTCAGCAATACTTTTCTTTATTATGAAACTCATTCACAATAGTAGGCATGACTAATCTCAGCCCGTGGCGCACGGGGCTCCTTGGACTTCTTGCCATCACGGCCCTCGCAACCCTCGCGGGACTGTTCATCCTCCGCCCCACCAGCGCGCTCACTGAGCACACCAGCCCGGACTTTTCCACCACCTACGCCCTCAATCATCCACAAGTCGAAGGCACCGTGGAGACCGTGGATAACCACCTGTGCTCCGATCCCCACACGGGCCGCGCCTTCGATGAGGCCCCGCTCATCCCCGCCGAGGGCGACGACACCTCCTGCACCCGCGCCCTCATTGACTTAACCTCCGGCGCTGACGCAGGCCGCAAGACGCAGCTCGTATTCTATGGCGTGGCCAGTGACCCGACCCTCCACCCCGGTGACGAGGTAATTCTGACAGTATCCAGCGACGGCACCTATGCCTTCGCCGATTTCCAGCGCACCGGCAACCTTGGCTTATGGGCGATTATCGCCGCCGTCATCATCATCGCCTTCGCCGCCTGGCATGGGCTGCGCGCGCTGCTGGGCCTAGGTATCAGTTTGGCCATTGTGTTCTTTTACCTCATCCCCTCCCTCATCGAGGGCCATTCGGCGCTGCCGCTGGCGCTCGTTACCTGCGCGGCCATCCTTTTCCTCGCCGTTCCTCTCGTGCACGGCGTGAACTGGAAATCCGCCTCCGCCCTGGGAGGAGCATTGGTGGCGCTGGCGTTGTCGGGGGCGTTGGGGTGGGCGTCGATAAGCAGCACGGCACTGACGGGTTCCAGCTCGGAGGATAACCTCAAGCTGCTGCTCTACATGCCGGGGGTTTCCGTCGTGGGAGTGCTGCTGTGTGGGTTCATTGTGGGCGCATTAGGCAGCCTCAACGATATCGCGGTGGCGCAGGCCTCCACCGTGCGCGAGCTCAACGCCGCCGACCCCACAGCCGGGCCCGGCGCGCTTTTCATGTCAGCCATGAAGGTGGGCCGCGACCATATCGCCTCCATGGTGTACACCATCGTGCTGACCTATACCGGCGCGGCTCTGCCGCTGCTCATGCTCATCACGGCGGCGCAGCGCCCAGCCCTGCAGATCCTCTCCAGTGACCTCGTCGCCACAGAGGTTCTGCGTTCCTTGCTGGGCGCGATGGCGCTGACCCTGGCGGTGCCGCTGACCACCGCGATTGCGGCGTTTACTGTACCGGAAGGACGCGACCAAGCGCCTCGACGGTCCAGCCGGCCTCGCGCCAAGCATCGACGCTGAGCACGTTGCGCCCATCGATGATGTGGCGGCGGGCCACGAGCTCGCCGGCCCCAGCCGGGTCGAGGTCGCGGAATTCCTGCCACTCGGTGGCGAGGATGACCAGCTCGGTGTCCTTGAGTGCCGCGCTTGCCGACGCCGCGTAGTTCAGCGTCGGGAACACCTTCTTGGCGTTCTCCATACCTTGCGGGTCATAGACCGTCACGGCGGCTCCCGCCAGGGAGAGCGAACCGGCCACGGAGAGCGCTGGCGAATCGCGGACGTCATCGGAGTTGGGCTTGAAAGCGCAACCCAGCACAGTAACGCGGTGGCCGAGGAGGGAGCCGTCGAAAGCCTGCTTGGCCAGGTCCACGACGCGGTCGCGGCGGCGCATGTTGATGGCGTCGACCTCGCGGAGGAAGGTCAGGGCCTGGTCGGCACCCAGCTCGCCGGCGCGTGCCATGAAGGCGCGGATGTCCTTGGGCAGGCAGCCGCCGCCGAAGCCCAAGCCCGCACCGAGGAACTTGCGGCCGATGCGCTCGTCGTAGCCGATGGCGTCGGCAAGCTTGACCACGTCCGCACCAGCAATCTCGCAGATTTCAGACACGGCGTTGATGAAGGAAATCTTGGTGGCCAGGAAGGCGTTGGCTGAGACCTTGACCAGCTCTGCGGTCTGCAAGTCGGTCACGATGAACGGGGTGTTCTGTGCCAGCGGCTGGGCATAGACCTCGCGGGCGGCTTCTTCGACGTTACTTACACCGTCGGCGAGCCCTGCCTCGCCGACGCCGAGGACGATGCGGTCCGGGGTGATGGTGTCCTTGACGGCGTAGCCCTCACGCAAGAACTCCGGGTTCCAGGCAATCTCCACGCTGGTGCCCTCTGGGGCCAGTTCATCGGCCATCTCCTGCAACCGCGCCGCGGTGCCTACCGGGACGGTGGATTTGCCGAAGATGATGTGCTCGCCCTTGAGACGCGGCACGAGCTCCGTGATGACGGACTCCACGTAGGTGAGATCCGCAGCGTAGGAGCCGTGGGCCTGCGGGGTGCCGACGCCGAGGAAGTGCACGTTGGCGAACTCCGCGGCGTCATCATAGCTGGTGGAAAAATCTAGGCGGCCGGTCTCGATGTTGCGCTCGAGTACCTCCGGCAGGCCAGGCTCGTAGAACGGCACGCGGCCGTTCTTGAGAGCTTCAATCTTGTTTTCATCAACATCTACACCGAGTACCTCGTGGCCGAGCTCCGCCATACAGGCGGCGTGTGTCGCACCTAGGTAGCCGGTACCAATAACAGTCATACGCATAACCGGCTATTTTAGGCGCTCCTGTGCCTGCTTGCCCGACGAGGTGCAGAATGTTTAGCGGAAGTTCAGATAGGACTTCGACGGTGTTGGCCCGCGCTGGCCCTGGTACTTCGAGCCCAGAGCGCCGGAACCATACGGCGCCTCCGCCGGCGAGGACATCTTAAAGATCGCCAGCTGGCCCACCTTCATCCCCGGCCACAAAGAAATGGGCAGGTTCGCGGTGTTAGACAGCTCGAGCGTGATGTGCCCGGAGAAGCCCGGATCGATGAAGCCCGCCGTGGAGTGCGTTAGCAGGCCCAGTCGCCCCAGGGAAGACTTGCCCTCCAGGCGGCCTGCCAGGTTGGCCGGCAAAGTGAACTTCTCCAGCGTGGCGCCCAGCACGAATTCGCCGGGGTGCAGGACGAAGGCATCGCCCTCAGCCACCTCCACCTCGCTGGTGAGGTCCGGCATCTCCTGCTTGGGGTCGATATGCGTGTAGCGCGAGTTATTGAACACGCGGAAGAACTTGTCCAAGCGCACATCGATGGAGGAAGGCTGGACCATCTCGGCGTCGAAAGGCTCGATGCTCAAACGCTCTGGAGCATCAGCGGCGATGGCGGCACGGATATCACGATCAGAAAGAAGCACGGCTCATAGTCTACCTCCCCACTGGGCCTTTTATGGCCTCGGGCGGCGGCGGTGCTAAGCTTTACGACGATGCACAATCTGCATTGCGCCGACGTAGTTTAATGGTAGAACTGCAGCTTCCCAAGCTGCTGGCGCGGGTTCGATTCCCGTCGTCGGCTCCACTTATCTTTCCAGCTCATGGACTAATTTCATACCTGCAGGATGGACCATGACAGCCCCTATCTTCACGCCGAAAACCACAGCGGAGCTTCGCTCTGAGCGTGAGCATATACTTCAAGATCTTGCGCCCCGCACAATCGATGAACTCCGCGAACTTCGTGCGATAGATCAAATCCTAACTATCGATGAGGCCATTCTGAATCAGTATGAAGCTCTGTGTTTCGTTATCGGCGACTAGGAACAGATATGGTTTCTCTCAGGACTGCACCTTCCCTAGTCTGAGCTTCTAAAAATCTCTTCAAGCGCCCCACGTCAACTCAAGGGTGCGCGGCAACAGACTCCACACAGGCAGGACACAATGGGCAAGAACGAACCAGCGGGAATCACCGACGCACCCAAGAAAAAAGGCACCAACCACAACGCCATCATCGCGTTGATCCTGATTCTCGTCGGCCTTGGCGTCCTGCTCTACCCCGTCGTAGCCACGCAATGGAACAACCACAACCAGTCCCGCGCCGCGGAGGAATACGCCAAGCTGGAGAAGCAAGCCCCGCCTGAGGTTCTGCACACAGCGTGGGACGAGGCGCAGTCCTACAACGCACAGCTGGGCCAGATCAGCATCGACGACGCTTGGACCACCACCGATGACGAAGACTCCCCCGAGTACCAGCGATACCGCCAGTACCTGTCGGTATTGTCTGAGACCGATGCCATGGGCCGCATCGTCATCCCTTCCATCGATTCTGATCTGCCTATTTATCACGGCACGTCGGAGAAGGCACTCTCCCGCGGTGCGGGCCACCTCTACGGCACGGACCTACCCGTCGGCGGAATAGGCGACGGCGAGGGCCGGCACGCAGCACTTTCCGCCCACACAGGCCTACAAAATGCCACGCTGTGGGACAACCTCACCAAGGTCAAGAAGGGCGATGCTTTCTACATCGCCGCCGGCGGCGAGAAGCTCAAATACGAGGTACACGATATTCGGGTCGTCGAGCCTGCGGACACCAGCTTGCTCCACCGTGAGCCAGGCCAGGACCTCGTTACGCTCATTACCTGCACCCCCTACGGTGTTAATACCCACCGCTTGCTCGTCGCAGGCCACCGAGTGCCGATGGATCCGGAAGACGAGGCCGCGTTCAACAGCTCGGGTGTTCACTGGCAGTGGTGGATGTGGGCCATCCTGGCTGCCACTGCCATCATCGTGCTTCTGCTCATCTACTGGTGGCGCAAATATGTCAGCAACGCCAAGGACACCGCGCTTGACGACGACCCGCAAGACTCCTAACCGCCAATGAACATGCAATAAGGCCCGCCCTTCCCTGGAAGAGCGGGCCTTTTCTAAAAGTAGCCGCAAGCGGTGGTTCTATACCCAGCGGCGTCGCAAAGCGAGGCACCCTGCCGCGACAATAGCGGCACCAGCGAGCGCCCACAGGCCTACGCCCTCACCACCGGTCTTGGGCAGTGCACCCTTGGTGATGTCGGCGACCTGAAGGATGCCGACCTTCTTTACGCAATTGGCAGCAGTGTCGGACTCAGCGCACCTATTACTGGTGATCGCTGTGCCTCCGGAGAGAACCTTGATGACTGCATTGCCATTCTGATCCCACTCCGTCGAGAACTTGATCGGCGCGGGCAGCAGGTTATAGCCGTCCGGCGCCTTGGTCTCGATGAGGTAGTACACGCCAGGGGCATCCAAGCCTTCGAGCTTGACGCGGCCTGTGGTGGTGGTCGTGGACTGCTTCACCACGGGGTTAGCATCAACGTTGACGCTGCCATCCGCGTTGAGCTTCAAGTTGCCGTCAGCGTCACCACGGTGGACGGTGAACTGCGCGCCGTCGAGCAACTCGTCGGTTTGAATCTTGTCCGGCGCGGCTGGATCATAGCTCACCTTTTCAAGCAGGACATCCATCTGCTTGGTCTCCAGCGGGATACAAGAGGTGTCTTTCCAACCGCCCATCTCTGCCTCGTTCATGAGGCCAAAGTTGGGTTCATGTAGGCCATCCTTGGTGTAGCAGCGGGAGTTACCGGCAGGCTGACTCGGGTACCCGGCAGGGACGGATGTGCTATTCAATTTGGTTCGATCCAGCTTGAAGCGCACCGTCACCTCGTAGACGTGCTGCCCGGAGCTTCCATTGACGCCCTTGGGCTTAATGATCTTTGGAGTGTCGTTCTTGTTGAGTTCATACGGACCGGCCCCCTGGTACGACTGCGGCTGGCTGGTCTTGTTGAACTCGTCCTTGAAGACCACAGTGGCCCCAGTAACCGTGGCGGCACCAACGAACTTCGGGGTATCCGTCAGCTTTCCGTAGATCACCTCATTGGTGTCGAAGCCGAGAGCATCCGGGGCGGCTACTACGACGTTGTACTTCGCGGTATATTCATTCGCCGCACCAGGAACAGGTTGCGGTGCACTGTCGACAGCAACCTTGCTGAAGCAGGCTTCAGTAGCAACGTTGTCGCTACCGGCCTCACCATCAGTGGCTTGGAAAGCCACTTTGTTCGGGCTACACACCGTCTTGAGGTTGCCGTATTTATCCGTTCGCACCGGCGCAGAGACGACATACTCTACCTTCGCGTGTCCTGGAAGTGTACCAACATAGCCCTTCATGTATCGGGACTCACCGTCCGCTCCGGACGGGACAGTCATGCCTGCATAAATACCGGCCCCCGGGCCAATCTCGTTAGGCCCTGGATTACGCCCGTTGACGAGTGTGGATCCAGGCCCAAAGCCTTCGAACTTAGCAGTGGGACCGGAAGCATTCACCCCATAGTGAGTATCCGTTGGTAGGTACTCCCAGAACGTGCCTCCCGAGCTGGCGTTAGCTGTGGTGTTTTCCACCGAAATGGTCCAGAAAGTACGGACCTCGCCGTTTACCGCCTTGGTCTCGGAGCGTTGCTTCTTCACTGCAATGTTGGATTGCAGCGCTGGCGGCGGCGGCACCAGATCGGAAGCAGCATCCGTGTTAAATGAAGCAGGCAGGTTGTTCATTATGTTGACCAACTCGAACGTCGGACTTTCGGAGTCCGGGTTACTGATTTTTAGCTCAAAACCCAGCTGATTCGCAGCCGAACTACCCGATCCAAACCCTAGGTTTCCATTGGAATAGGTCCATGCCTTGCCCCACGAGGCGGAGGGGTTGGAGATAGTGCGCCCGTCCAAAGTCTTGATTCCCGTGAGATCCCAGGTCTTGACTGCCCCGGTCTGAGTATCGATGCGTTCAAGAATCAGCTTGTCGCCGGCCTGAGATCTACTCTGGAAGCCCCACATGTACTTCTGGGCTTGAGGGAGCACCGCCCAGTCCTCCGAAAAAGACTGCTGGTTTCCGAACACGCGTTTAGCAGTGACATTATCGACATCGATTCTATAAAGGCGCCGAGTACCAGAGGTAGACGTGTTAGCCACGAAGAAACCCTCGCTGGTATACACGCCCGCGTTAAGCAGATCCCGGTCGCTGCTCGTTTCGAAAGGGGTACCGGTGCTTCCGGACGTAAGGATAGGCCCAAGGTTATGTACCACACCGGTCGCCGGATTAATCTGCAGGAGATGTCCTGCTGGGTAGCAAGGATCACCATTTTCGCCGCGAATCTGGCTCACCGCGTAGAGCCAGTTGTCGCTCGAATTGAATGCTAGAGAGTTATAAACCCATGGGGTCTTCTCGCCTACTTGCCGGTAATCGCGGCCCTGGTCGATCTGCCGGCGCAGGACAGAGGTATCGCGGGTCCGGCCTGCAGGCTCACTGGTCACAACGTAGACAGGGCTACCGTCAGCAAATTCAGCTGGGGTGAGCTCGCGCTTTGGCTGCCTGCTTGTAACCGGATCTTGGCACTCTTCTTTCGCAGGAACAGTGAAGGAAGCTGTAAACACTGTATTGTCTGGCCCGCGGTGAACACCCTTAAACTGAATCTGTGCGGTGCCACCAATAGTAATCTGCGGCAGGATGACTTGGTATTCCTTGGCGCTAATCCTTTTGTAGGTCACCTTCGCCTCATACCAACCTCCGTTGGCACCGGTGTAATAGATCGTCAGGTCATCAGGGTTAGTCGATAAATAACTGTTAACGCTGGATTTGAGGGTAACCACCGTGCCTTGCGGAATGGACAGCTGGCCGCCAAAAAGCTCACCGGACGGAATCTTAAAGTTCGGGATATAGCGGCTTCCCTTAAGCACGTAACCATCGTTTTTCATCGTGATGGTGCGGTCGCCTGCAGCGTACGGGGTAATGTTCGGTGCTGCCATCAGGCGAGCTGGAGCCTCGTCTACGTCAGCAATTTCCAGCGGCTCAGTCACTTCCGAAGGAGCTTCTGAGGTTTCGCTGGATTCCGTTGAAGATGTGCTGGTAGTCTCCTCGGCTACGCCACGCGCATCGACGGCCATCCCACTCACTTCGGAATCCTCTACGACCGCTGGGATCTTCAATGAGAAAGCTGCTCCCGCTGGCACGTCAGTAGAAAGGCCAGTGATTCGGAAAGTAACTGAAGAGCTGGTCGATTTTACAACGAGGTTGTCTCCTTCGCGGACGGGGATCGCCTCGCCGTCGATAGTCAGTGTGTAGGCCGTGCCTTCGAACTCCAGTCCTGTAGTCTCAACAGTGAACTCCAACTCCTCCACGGTTCCGGCGTCAACAAAGTGGCCTTCAAATGTTGCGGAGTCGCCAGAAGTCAGGCTCAGCTGGTCTGCAGAATCGAGCTCGGTGCGCAGGGCCGTGGTTTGTGCTTCGGCGACAGCACCAATGATGCCGGGCAGAGCAGCCGGTACAGCAATGCTAAAAATGAGGGCCAGCGCCGCAATGAACGCCGCTAAGACGCGCCAGCGGTACACTACCGGCTCGGCCGGGTGAGTATCTGTCCAGGACATTAGCGTCCCTCGCTTTCTGAATTCTTCCTGCGGCTAGAGGCAATCATCACAAATCCAGTGGCAATCAACGCCAGCGCTGCGGCCACCACCCCGAGTACTTCTGCGCCGGTCATTGCCAATGAGCCACCATCCCCTTGCGAACGGTTCGGGGAATCTGAAGTTGTGTTTGTACCAGATTCCGGGTTGTTAGGTGGCGTTGTCCCAGGCTCGTGCGGTGTCTCTCCTAGTTTCGTCGGTGGTACCGGGGGAATCAACGGAGGGAACACCGGCGGAAACTTTGGCGTTGTCCGCGGAGTAGTCGAGGTTGTCGATGGAGTATTCGGGGTTGTCGGGGCCGTGGGGGTCGTCGGCGGCGTCGGCGTTTCACCCGGTTTGTGGGTCTTGGCCACAATCACTCCTGGTACTGGTTTCGGGTTATCTACCACCGCGTGGAATGGAACCGCCACCACAAACGGGTTTATCTCTCGGTAGGAATCATCCGGCGCTGTAGACGTCACCACATAGAAGCCATGAGCTAGACCATCGAACGTCACCTCGCCATTGGCATTGGTGACCAGATCCACGTGCACATCGGTGCGCCAATCACGAACCTCGTCGAGATTCGCGTTCCGTACGCGGGCTGCGTCGTCAGCGTTGGTCGGGTCCAAGCCGGCAAGCCGGTCCAGATGAATTGTGACACCTTGGATTTTTCCCGAGGGCGCCTGGCCATCGTCGTTGGGATTGCCTTGTGTCAGCCGGATTGTCACTGTATCCGTAGCCGAAGTGCGTTCCGCACCAGTGGACTGCTGCCCGGCAACCTGCACCGCTTCTGCAGCAACCACGCCCGGCCCTGCGAACGCAACCGCACACGCTACTCCGACGGCAACCACTCGGGCCGACCATGCATTTGTCAACCTCTTCATCGCCTTACTCCCGCACGCTACTTTCCTTATTAATAACTTCTTGCACCCCGGTAGCCGCCTTCTGGCGACGCAGCCACCACACCAGCCAACACCCAATGACAATCACCGCAGCCAACAGCGCGTACATCCACCATTGCCAGCCCGGACCATGGGAGTTTTCAAACACCGACTCTTCCCCAGGCTCCATAGGAACCTGATGGCCACGCACCAGCAAGCGATGCGTGTTGATCCCGTACGGAGTGCACGTAATCAGCGTGACGTAGTCCTGATCGGCGACTGGCCGTAGGCCATCAACTTCACTCGGCAGAACCACTTGAATGCTGTCGACGACGTACTTCAATTTGTGGCCAGCAACCTGGATGTAGAACACATCTCCCTCGGTGGCAGAGTCGAGGTGATCAAACATAGTTGAATTCGCCAGGCCCGTATGCCCCGTGATGACGGAATGAGTTCCTGGTCCGCCTACCGGCAAATCAGAGCCATATAAATGTCCTAGTCCACGCTGCAGTGTCTTATCCGCGGTGCCATGAAACACCGGCAGATCGACGTCTATTGCTGGAAACACGAGGCGAGCCATCGCTTCGGTCTCACCCAACTGTTCCAGGTAAGCCTCATAATCGGGATTATCCACACCGATACGGTTCAGCCACGGATCCAAGATCGGACCCGAAGTCTGCTCCTCGTTGTACGCATGCGCAGCATCCCATACGGAGTCCTGCACCTGCGCCGGTGTCTCTTTGTCCAGTCGCGCATACTCTTGCGCCACCCGTGAGGCATTCCAGTTGTTCCAGGCGGTCGAGACCACTGGGTACAGCATCACCAACAACCCGACGACAACGATTACCGCCGGAAGAGCTAAGCCTCCACGGCGCCTGTGCCGCCGGCCCATTTCCTGGCCTACCACCGAAGTCAACGACCCGCACCACCCAAAACAATGCCCCACGCGCTAGCGCAGCGCGACCGGGATTACAACGAAAGATAAAGATAGGGACCGGAATCTACGCCTAGCCCAGTCCCCTCACTGGGTCGAGCACCATATTTTGATTACCCGACCCGCAGCGCAGACCATCATGGACAGTCTGCGCCACCGGAACTATGCCCGGCTATTAGTTGCGCGCGGTACGACGAGCGAACCAAGCACCAGCAGCAACAATCGCTGCGCCAATAGCAGCCAGGATGCCCACACCGGCGCCACCGGTCATCGGCAGGTTCGGGGTGTCCTGCTTAATGTTGTCGATCTCGGACACGAGGGTAATCTTGTCGTCACCGTTCAGTTCACCAATCTCCGCGATCTTGTCGCGGGTGAAGTCAATCTCAGTAACGTCTTTCTCCGGCAGCGCGTAGCCGGCCGGAGCCTTGGTCTCCTTCAGGCAGAACTTCTTGGTAGCCGGTGCTTCCTTGTTGTCCTCGAAGTCGGTGACGTGCAGGCCATCGATGGTGAAGGTACCGTCAGCGCCGGTGGTCCAATTCTCTGCGTTACCAATCTTGATCTTGGAACCCAGCTCGGAGGCCGAGGTGCACTGATAGAGCTCAAACACAGCGCCTTCCAGGACCTTACCGTCCTCCTTGCCGTCCTTCTTCACAACCTTCAGCTTGCCGTGGTAGGTCACGACCTCATTGGTCTTTTTCTTGACCTCGTTGCCGGTGTTCGGGTTGTTGAAGATGACGTCAGCCTGGTTCTTCAGCTCAGTGGTGTCGCCCACTTCCTTGCGCTTGACCTCGAAGGTCAGAGACATCTTGTCACCGGACTTAACCTTGGCAAGGCCCTGGTCGGTCAGCTTAACGACGAGCTTGTTTCCGTTCTCAGCCGGATTGTTGACCTCGTAGTCACCGGCACCCAGAGCGGTCTCTCCAGCCTTGACCTCGGTGACCTTCTGGAAGTCCAAACGCTGGTCCAGCTGATCCTCGAAGCGGAAGGCGGTCAGGCTCTTACCCGCACCCCAGGTCGGAGCATCCGCGTTGATGGTGTAGGTGTACGCGTCCTGGATGTTCTGATCTGCATCCTTGACAGTCTTCTCGGTCTTGGTTTCCGTGTTCTTCGGGTACGCGATGACGTCGTAGTTCCAGGCATCCGATGCCTCGTTAACCATCGGCACCGACACGATGAACGGAGCACCGGCAACGATGCCGTCCGGAGCGTTAGTTTCCTCTACCAAGTAGATGCCCAAAGGCAGATCAGTGAAAGCTGCCTTGCCATCAATGCCGGTGGTTTCTTTCTTGGTTTCCGCAGTCTTCTTGTCGTCCTTGACGTCAGCAGCCGACTTCGGGAACGCCGCCCAATCATCCTTCTGCAGGTCGTAATCGAGCTTGGTGATCTTGTAGGTCACGCCAGACAGAGCCTCACCCGGAACGCCTGCCATTTCCTTACCGGTAGCCGCAGTACCAGACTCAGCACCCTTCTTCTTGAAGAGGGTGATAGAGCCCTTTTGGTTGAAATTGATGTTTGCCTTGTTCACGGCGCCCTGCTCAGCAGCAGGCTGTGCATCGACAGCACCGTCTTGCGCCAGGGCCCCCGGAGCGGAGATACCCATAGAGAGGCCAACGACGGCAGCGAAAGTAACCGAACGAGCGGTACGAGAGATCTTGTTCACGGAAACAGGTCCTTTACATGAGTTGTGTAATGAGACACCGCGCCTCATCAGCTGTACGCAATCCACTCCCCACGGTTTACACACCATGGCCCGGCCCATCGCTAAGAATCTTTCACCCACATAGAGCGACGTTCCCAAGAAGGTAAGGCACCTACCCGGGCCCCTAGCCTAAGTAACGGTAGCCTGTGGATTACATAGCTAGACCCTATACCTAGAAGAAGAAATGCGATATCGAACAAATGCCCGCTTCCCATAAAACCAGCTAGCCCTCTCAAGTAATCGCCCCCCCCCGCGCAGATAATAATTATATTCGCAGTTAAACTGCGGTATTGGTAGCTGCCATTCCACTTTGAGTGATATCGACCTCACCGCCCCCTTACGGGGGCTCTAGCAGCCTTGCCCAGGCACATTGGTGGCAACTATCTCACTGCGAAACGCTTACCAAGAGCGCCATGCAACCACCAGCACAACCATTAACACTGTCAATATCGCCAGGTAGACGTGAATCTTCATGGGCAACCACTGGGGCGCGGCAAGAAGGTACCTCAGGACAATCCCGAAGCCATATATTTTCTCGGTCTTTAACAAACTCCAGATAGAAAGCTAACATCCCTAGGTTTCTTGGCGGGGCTCTCTAAGAACGATCACCAGTAGTTTTCGCGGCACGAAGGAGCGCCGCATAAGCGCCGTCGCGGGCCAGCAGCTCAGCGTGGGTGCCGCGCTCGGCCACGCGGCCGGCGTCGAGGACGATGATCTGGTCGGCATCGCGGATAGTGGACAGGCGGTGGGCGATGACCAAGCGGGTAGCATCCGCGCCAAGCACTGCCTCCTGGATGGCGCGCTCCGTCTCGTTGTCGAGGGCGGAGGTGGCCTCATCCAAGATGAGCACCCGTGGTTGGCGCAGCAACGTGCGGGCAAGCGAAAGGCGCTGCTGCTCACCGCCGGAGAAGCGGTAGCCGCGCGAGCCCACCACTGTGTCCAGACCTTCCGGCAGCGCGGCGATGACCTCGTCCACGCGCGCGGCGTTAAGCGCCGCCCACATCTGTTCCTCACTCGCATTCGGCTGCGCGAAGAGGAGGTTCTCCCGCACCGTGCCGTGAATCAGGTAGGTCTCCTGGGAGACCACGCCAATGACCTCCGCGCGCTGCTCAGGTGGAATATCGCGCAGGTCGACCCCGCCCAGGTGCACGGTGCCTTCGGTCGGATCGGCAAGGCGCGCAAAAAGTGCGGCCACCGTGGACTTGCCGGACCCGGTATGCCCCACTAGCGCGGTGGTGGTGTGGGCGGGGATGGAAAGGGAGACGTCGGAAAGCGCGTCGGTGTCGGTGCCGGGGTAGCGGTAGGAGACGTTGTGGAGGGTGAGGGAGGCGTCGGCAAGCTGGGCGGGCTGGGTGGTCTCCGTGAGTTCGGGCTCCAAGTCCAGGTACTCGAAGATGCGGCTGAACAGCGCCATCGACGCTACCCACTGCGCGCCCACGTTGAGCAGGCCGGTAATGGGACGGAAGATCTGGGTCTGCAGGGTGGAAAAGGCGATGAGCGTGCCAATCGTAATGCCCGGGCGCAAGCCGGCCGCCAGGTAAATCAGGGCCGGCATCACGCCGAAGATGATTTGCGTCAGCGCCATGCGCCAGCGCCCGGCCAACTGCGATTCCAGCTCCAAACGGATGAGGGAGCGGGAGGTTTTCTCAAAGCCGTCATAGACGCGCTCCTGCGCACCCAGCGTGGCCGCCAGGCGCATGCCGGACACGGACAGGTTCTCCGAAATGGTCTGCTGCAGCGTCGCCTGCGCGCGGCTGTTTTTCTCCATAAGGCTGCGGCGCAGCACGGCGGCGCGGCGGGTGAGCCACACGGCGGGTGGCAGTACCACCAGGGACAAAAGCGAGAGGGTAGGCGAAAGCGCCACCATCGCCACCAACGTAGCCACAGTCATGGTGAGGTTGCTGGCCACGGATGTCGCGGTTGTGGTCACCATGCCGCGCATCGCCGCGATGTCATTGGTCAGGCGCGACTGAATCTCACCGCCGCGGTTATTGGTAAAGAACTGCAGCGACTGGCGCTGCAGGTTGGCAAAGACCTGCGTGCGCAGCTCGTGCATGATGGTGTGCCCCACCCGCGCGGATAAAAAGGACTGGATAACGCCGATGGCCTGAGAGACCACGGTGATGGCCAGCATGCCGCCCACCAGCCACAACAGCAGTGCGGTGTCGTGGTTGGGAATGGCCTCGTCCACGGTGCGGCGCACCAAGAAAGGCTGCACCACCGTCAGCCCAGACGTCGCGATGATGAGCGCTACCACCACAAGCAGCGTGCCGCGGTGGGCTGCGAAAAGGCCGGCGACGCGACCAAACTTCACTGGGTGCTGGGCCAGCTGATCGACGTCCGCCGGGTCCTTCACCGCGGTGTGCATCGGCCGGGTCATGGCTTAACCGCAGGTAACGATGGGCTGCGGGTCATAGACCGTGGTGGTGGTCTCCCGGGAGATTTCCTTGCCGGAGAGGTCCTTGATCACGCGGGTATCCGAGGTGGTGAAGCCCGGCGTGCCAGACGACGGCGAGCAGTCCTCGCTCACCGACTTGCGCTGCGGCTCGGTCTTGGCCCAGCGGCCGTTGTTGATGGACTCGACCTCAACCGTCTTCACGCCCTTGAAGCGCACGGTGATCTCGTCACCAAAGCTGGTTTCGATGCGCACCGGGTGGTTGGAGGTGTTCTTAAACTGCAGGTCAATTGCGCCTTCGTACACGGTGGCCTCGCGGCCAGCCGGGTAGCGCGAAATGTAATAGGAGTGCGGGGTGTGTGCCACGTCCTCCATGCCGGCGAAGTAGGCCGCGTTGTACAAGGTGGTGGCGAACTGAGAGATGCCGCCGCCCACGGCCTTGCCCGCGTGGCCGTCGATGATGATGCCGGATTCCACATAGCCCTGCGCGGTACCGCGCGGGCCGGTGTAGCCGTTGAGGGAGAAGGTCTCACCCGGGTTGACCACGGCACCGTTGACCTCCTGGGCCACCAGGCGGATATTGGTGCCGGAGGCCCCGGAAAAGCCGCCGGTGGAGAACTCGGACACGGTCTCATCGAAGGTGGCCTTCTCCGCCATCTCCGTGGTGAAGTCCGCGGGGTCCGGCTTGTAGTCGGCGTCCCACTCGCGGTCGTCCTCGCTGCTCACACGGTCCTCGAAGCCCTCGAGGGTCTTCTCCCAGTCGATGATGGAGCCATCCACCGAGGGCGTGATCTGCTTGTCGTTGCCGCTGAAGGAAATTTTGGCGTTGGTGCCGGGCACCTCGGAGCCTTGCATGCGCTCTTGGAAGAGCTCGCGCGCGCGGTCTTTATCCACCTTGAGACGCAGCTCGCCATCTTCTGCGGCGATGGATACGAACTGGGAAATCTCCGGTTTGCGCAGCGTACCGGCGGTGTTATTCTCGCCCTTGAGCGTGAGCGGGTTATCCAGCGCACGGGCGGCATCCCCGGTGCGCATGGCCTCAATCGCCGCATCATTAATCTGTGGCTCCACCACCATCGGATCGACGTCTACGCCCTCGGGGTCGAGCCAGTGCTTAACGACGCCCTCGTGCAACTCTCCCTCTTCCACCGCCTGGCCGAGCTTGGGTTTGGTCTCTTTGAGGGAGCCGTCGATAAGCTCCAGGTTTCCGTCCTCCGGCTCGATCTTCAGATCGTTGCCAACGCGCTCGAGCTCCCCGGAAAGCTGGCCCTCATCGACGTCCACGGCGACAGGGATCTCCTGGGTGGGCTTGATGAAGCTGTACAGGCGCGAGAAGGGGTTCAGGGAGGCATCAGGAATGCCATCGACGGCCTTCTGATAGTTCAGGCTCAGGCCGGAGTCCTGGGGGATAAGCTGCGAGCTTTTCTCCCCGGCGCGGATATCCACGGGCTGGGCCGCGACATCCCCGAGTTCCTGCTCCAGCTTCTCCACCGCAGCGGTGCGCTCCATACGGGAGATGTCCACGCCGCCGACCGACGTCGCGCGCGGAACCTTGTGCTGGTTGGCCATCACATCCCACGCATAGGCGATGCCGGCGATGAGTAGGAGGCCGACGAGCACGCCAAGGGTGACATGAAGCCCCTTGCGTCGCTGCTGCCTATGTCCGATTGCCTTTTTCACGTGTACGAGATTAACGCCTGCCAGCTAGTTTTTACTAGTTACCCCTCCTGCTGGGCCACGACTTCCACGGCCGCGTCGATGACCGCGTTGATGTCCTCATCGGTGGACCACAGCGGCATATCGGCCCCGGCGGCGAGGGCTGCGGCGACGGCCTCCGGCACGCTGAAATTCTCCGAGATGGAGGCCATTCCACCCAGGTCATCGGTGTAAATCGTGCCTTCGAAGCCCAGCTCCTCGCGGGCCAGCTGGTAGGCCCGCGGGTTGAGGGAGGCGGGTTCGTCCCCCAACCCAGGCACCACGAGGTGGCCCATCATGAGCGCCGCCTCAGGGGCTTGCGGAATTGCCGTGTGAAAGGGCACAAACTCGTGTCCATGTAGTTCTTCCAGGGGCGGGGTGACGGCCTCACCCAGGTGCGTGTCCCCGGAGGCGCGCCCGTGGCCAGGAAAGTGTTTGAACACGGCCTTCACGCCGGCGGCCTGCAGCCCGCGGGCAAAGGCCGCGCCATACTCGCCGGCGGCCTGTGGGTCGGTGGAGAAGGCGCGGTCGCCGACGACCTCCAAGTCTCCCCCATCCACGTCGAGCACCGGGGCGAAGTCCACCGTCACGCCGTGGGCGCGCAGGCTGTGCCCGATCTCCGTAGCCAGGGCCTCGACCTCGTCCGGGCTATGGCCTTCCGCCATGGCCTGCGGGGAGGGATAGTCGCCCAAGATTTCGGAGAAGCGCTGCACGCGCCCACCCTCGAAATCGATGGAAACTTCAAAGTCACGGCCCATCTCCTCGCGCAAAGCGTTTACTCCTCGCGGGCCATCGCTGAGTAGCTCAGGATCTGCCCAGCTGGGGATAAAAAGCCCGCCCACGCCGGCTTCCAGCTTCGCCCGGGCATCCTCGTAGTTCAGCGCCGGCGGCATGAGCTTGGCGGCGGCGCGGGCGCGGACGTCTTCCGGCGCGACATCCGGTGGTGCCGCGTCTCCCGACGCGGCACTAGTCGGCGCCACATCGCCCGACGCGGCACTAGTGGGCGCGGCGCGGGTTTCGCTCGGCGGGGCGTCGGAAAGCACGGATTCCTCGCTACACGCGCTCAGCGCACAGCTAGCACTCAACAGGAGGGCAGGCATTGCTTTTCTCATGCCCACCAGTGTGCCTGAAGCACCCGCACGGGCAACACCTGGTTGTTAGGATGGCCACATGAATAACGGAGAGACCATGCTCATTGCCTATGACGGCTCCGACCGCGCCGACCGCGCCCTCGAGTACGCCGCGCGGCTCCTGCGCCCCACCGACGTCGAAATCCTCACCGCCTGGGAGCCGTCCGCACGCCAGGCCGCCCGCGCGGTCAGCCGCACCGGGCTGCACCAATCCACGGTCTCACCGGACAGCGTGGAGGATGACCCGGCCTATGAAGAGGCCCTCGCCATCTGCCGCCAGGGCATCGCCAAGGCGGAGACCTTGGGGCTGCGGGGCCATGCCCACCTGGTGGAATCCGTGACGACGATTCAGAGCGCGATTGTCGACGCCGCCCAAGAACTCGACATCGACGTCATCGTCACCGGTACCCGCGCGCTCACCGGCTTCCGCTCGCTGTGGACCAATTCCACGGCGGAGTACATCGTGCGCAATGCGGGCCTGCCGGTCTTCATCGTGCCGCCGGAGAACGATGATGAGGACGACGCGGAAGAAAGCGACTCCTAAAGGCAGCTTTTAGCTGCTAGAATCTGGCGCCATGGCATTCGACAGCGATTCCCTCAACAAGCGCACCCTGGGTCCGGCCCTGGGCAGCGCGGTCGTCGGCGTGGCGTTGGGAGTCGTGACCATCCTGGGCATTGCCCAATTCTCGCAGGCAGATGCCGTGCCGAACGATAACTCCGTCAAGGCCTCCGACGCCGTGATGGGCGGGCCGGAGTACGGCTCCCGCGAGTAAGCGTGCGCGCACGCATCGGGGGGCTTTTCTTTTTAGCCCTCGTGGTTCTTCTGCAGCCGTGGGGGCTGACCGCTGCTGATACCAAGCACGATCTGGTGGCCAACCCGGGGCATTTTTTGCGCGGCGCGCTGCATGCTTATACCGATACTTTCACGCTAGGCCAGTTGCAGAACCAGGCCTATGGCTACCTCTTCCCGCAGGGCTTGTTCTTCTTGCTGGCGGACCCGCTGCCGGATTGGATAGCGCAGCGCGCCTGGTGGTTCCTGGTCTTAGCGGTGGGCTTTCTGGGCTTCTTCCGCTTGGCCCGCACGGTGCTTCCCGCCGCGCCGGGCTATGCCGCACTGATGGGCAGCCTCCTCTATGCGCTCTCCCCGCGCACGCTGACTACGCTGGGCGCGATTTCCTCGGAGACCTGGCCGGTCATGCTCGCCCCCTGGGTGCTGCTTCCCTTCCTGCGACAGGGCCGGTTGGGCTGGCGGGACGCCGCGCCCTCGGTGGTGGCGGTGGCCTGCATGGGCGCGGTCAACGCCACGGCCACGCTAGCGGCCTGCCTGCCGGCGGGTGTGATTCTGCTGTGGCGGCGCGCGGGCAAGGCCGGCCTGGCCTGGCTCGCTGGGTGCGCGGCGGTATCCGCGTGGTGGATTACCCCGCTGCTTATCCTGGGCCGCTATGCCCCGCCCTTTACGGAATTCATCGAGTCCGCTGGCGTGACCACACGCTGGCTCAACCTGGCGGAAATTCTGCGCGGCACCACCAGCTGGGCGCCCTTTGTGGATACCGAGCGCGTCGCCGGCAATGAGCTGGCCACCGAGCCGGTCTTCGTGCTCGTCACCGTGAGCGTTGCCACCTTAGGCCTGGTGGGCCTGTCCCGCCTGCCGCGCCTCTGGTCTGCGATGTTGCTCGTGGGCGTGGCCGTACTGGGCACGCATGCCGCCTGGTACCTCGACGCGCTCGACGGCCCGCTGGCCGCGCTGCGCAACGTGCACAAGTTCGACCCGCTGGTGCGCCTCCCGCTGCTGCTCGGCGTGGCCGCGATTGCCGCCCGGGTGAGGTTGCCGCGGACGTTGTCCCCGGGGCGTCGTGAAGCAGCGGGCCTTGTGGTGTGCCTCGTGGTGGTGGGCGCGACCGCCCCCGCCTGGGCAGGCCGGCTGCTGCCGAAGGGCGCCTACGAGGAGGTTCCCGCCTATTGGCACGAAGCCGCCTCTTTCATGAACTCGCTGGATACGCGCGTGCTCATCTACCCCCCGGCCTCCTTTGCGCGGCAGGACTGGGGCTGGACGCGTGACGAGCCGGCGCAGCCGCTTCTCGACGTCCCCTGGGCCGTCCGCGACGCCGTTCCCCTCATCCCGCCCGAGGCTATCCGTGGCCTGGACGGTGCGATGGCACAGATTTCCCGTGATCCCGCGTCCGCGCCTTATGTGTTGCAGCGCCTCGGTATCGGGGCCGTCGCGGTGCGCCACGACCTGATTTCTGGTTCTGCAACCCATATTCCGGGCGAGGTCCACACCTTCGGGGAGGTCGACGTCGTTGTCTTCGACCGCGGCCTCTCCATGAACCTGGCTCCTGCGGATCCGCCGCGCGTGGCGGGCGGTGGGGAATCGCTCGCGCTCCTCTCCGGTCCCCATGAACTCGTCTCCGCCAACGCCGACATCGTGACCGACACACCCACCTTGCGCGACCGCAACTATGGCACGCTCACCGGCCCGGTCTCCGCACCGTTGGCCCCTAGCGACCCATCGACGGTGCGCAATCGCCTGCGCGATTACCCCTCCGCCGGCCCTCTGACCCAAGTGGTGGAGCACGATGGTCGCGTCACCGCGTCCTCGTCTTCCGCGGATGCCTCTTCCTTCGGCGGGGCGAACCCGGCGCGCTCTCTCACCGCGGCCGTTGACGGTGAGAACTCCACCGCGTGGTGGCCAGCGCCCGGCGATTCCGGCTGGTTAGAGCTGCACTCCGATTCCACGTGGACCTCGCCCACGCTGCGGCTGATGACCACCGGCACGACTGAGGTGACCATCCACAACGGCGATTCCAAGGTGACGGTCACCATGGAGGCCTACCGCGCCCGCGATATCCGCGTACCCGGCGCGAAGGCCTCCACCATCCGCATCGAGCCGCAGCGCCGCACCGGAATTGCGGAGGCCTCCATCGTGGACCAGCCCACCCCGCGGCGCCTCATCACCGTGCCCGATACCTCGCCCGATGCCGAGCAGTTCCTCTTCCAGCAAGACAACGAGCACATCCTCATCCGCTCCTTTACTACCCCGCGCGACATGACAGTGCGGGTCTCCGGTGAGAAGACAGTGCTTATCGACGGCTCCCCCCACGCCCCCAACTCCACCCTCAATCTGTCCGCCGGGCAGCACCTCCTGCGCACCACCGGCGACTGGGCGGCCCTGACCGATACCGCGTCCTCCCTGCCCGATCCCCTCCCCGCCTCCTCGCGTGCAGCTTCCGAGGACAAAACCGGTTCCTCCGCGGACCCGGCCGCCGCCGCTGCCGACCCATCCGACACCGGCTATACCCCGCTCGCTTCCGGCGAGCCCATCGAGCCCGCCGACCACGACCGCCTCCTTATCACCGGCCGCGCCTTCAACGAGGGCCTGCGCGGCGAGCTGCGCTCCCGCAGCACAGCCGCGGTCTCGACGTCAGGTTCGGCACAAGACTCAGCGCCGGACTCAACGCCGGCCTCCAGCTCGGAACCGCAGGCCCTCGAACCGCGCTCCATCGATGCCGACACGCAAGCCTTCCTCATCCCCGCCGGCGCTAGCGGGACCTTCCACATGTCCTTCGTGGCTGACCGCGCCTACCGCGTGGGCCTCGGCCTCGGCGGCGCGCTCGCCGCGCTGACCACCGCACTGTGCCTGCTCGTCATGGCCCGTCGCCCCCGCCATTCCGCTACCTTTGTCGCGGCTGCGTCTTACGCAGCTCACGACGCAGCCTCGACCAGCCCAGCCAGCTCCACCACTTCCGTTGCTTCTCGTACGCTCTCCCCTGGCCGTGTTTCTCCCTCGGCTTCGCTCCTACTTATCGTGCTCATTGTCTTAACCATGACACTCGTCGCGGGGTTGCCCGGTGTGGCCGCCGCTGCCGCGGCGTGGGGCGTTACCCGCTGGACCACGCTGCGCCCCGACTACTTAGCGGGCGCGCTCACCTTGGCCGCGGGCGCGATGCTCGCCCGCGCCCCCTGGCCCGCGGAGGGCTACGCCGGCGATTCGCTGCTCGTGCAACTGCTGTGCGTCGCGGCTATCACGTGTGCCTGCCTCCCGCCCCGCCGCACGTCCTAAGTACCCGGCCCCGCCCCAGATGGTTTCCCTCAAAAGGTACTAGTCAAAAGGTGTCTTTGGGGGCAGGGAAACCATCTGCGGCGATGTAAAAGGTTTGTTT
>NZ_KV821900.1:0-352 GCF_001815785.1 Corynebacterium sp. HMSC056F09 | reverse complement strand
GTGGTGGTTGTTGTGTTGGTTGTGTGTTCGTTATTTAGGGCGCATGGTGGATGCCTTGGCATGCTGAGCCGATGAAGGACGTGTAAGGCTGCGTTAAGCCTCGGGGAGTTGTCAATAAAGCGTTGATCCGAGGATGTCCGAATGGGGAAACCTGGCACCTGTTATGGGGTGTTACCCTTCAGTGAATTCATAGCTGTTGTGGGGGTTTACGCGGGGAAGTGAAACATCTCAGTACCCGTAGGAGAAGAAAATAAAATTATGATTCTGCTAGTAGTGGCGAACGAACGTGGATGAGGCTAAACCGTGTGCATGTGATACTTGGTAGGGGTTGTGTGTGCGGTGTTGTGGGCCC
>NZ_KV821899.1:69775-183210 GCF_001815785.1 Corynebacterium sp. HMSC056F09 | reverse complement strand
CACACCCCCAACAAACAACAAATCCCCAGGAAGACGCATCTTTTGATGCTCGTCCTGGGGCAGTTCTCTGGCTATCGGGCAGTCCACCTGAATGCTAATAGCTAGTGGTAACAGGCCAACAGCCCGTCCGGGCCATCGATAACAGTGATGGGGGTTTCAAAGATGGGCGTGAGAATCTCATCGCGCATGATCTCCTCCGGACTGCCGAAAGAAACGATGCTTCCATCCTTGGCCGCACAAATATGGTCGGCATAACGAGCAGCGAAGTTGATGTCATGGAGGACGATGATGATCGTCCGGCCAAATTCCTTAGCGGCCTTTCGCAGGTGCTTCATCATCTCCACGGAGTGTGAGATGTCGAGGTTGTTGAGGGGCTCGTCGAGAAGCACGTAGTCCGTCTCCTGGCAGAGCACCATCGCCACGTAGGCGCGCTGGCGCTGGCCGCCGGAGAGCTCGTCAAGGTAACGGCTCTCCAATTCACGCAAGTGGAAGAAATCAATGTAGCGCGAGACTATCTCTTCATCTTCCGCAGTCAGACGCCCCTTCGAGTAAGGGAAACGGCCGAAGCTCACCAGCTGGCGCACGGTCAGCTTGGTAATGAAGTGGTTCTCCTGACGCAGGATGGAAAGGATCTTCGCCAAGTCCTGCGATTTCGTGGAGGACACGTCGTAACCGGCGACCTCGATGGTGCCCTCGTCGACGTCGAGAAGCCGGCCGATCATCGTCAGCATCGTGGACTTGCCCGCACCATTCGGCCCAATCAGTGCGGTAATACCGCCGGAGGGGATCTCCAGATCGATGGGGCCGATGTTGGTCTCACCGGAGTAGGACTTGGACACTTTGGATAGCTTGATCACAGCTTGCCCTTTCGCAGAATGACCAGAAGGAAGACGCTGCCGCCCACTAGCTCAATAATGATGGAGACCACGCCCTGCGCGTAGAAGACGTGCTGCATCAGGAAGTATGCACCGGTGAGAACGGCAAAGGCTGTGGCAACCGCCATCGGAAAGAGGAAGCGGTGGTCGTAGGTCTCCGCCGCCTGGTAGGCCAGGGTTGCAACAAGGAAGCCGAGGAAGGTCATGGGCCCTACAAGCGCGGTGCTTGTCGCCATAAGAATGGAGACCAAAATCAGCGTGTAGATTGCATTGACCTTGTGGTTAACACCAAGGTTCGTCGCGGCATCGCGTCCTAGCGCAAGCACGTTAAGCTGCCGGGAGTTCAGGTACATCAGCAGCGTCACCACGAGGACCAACGGTACCGCGATGGGATAGTACTCGCTCTCCGCGTTGTTTACGGAACCAAAGAGCCGCGCGGTGAGCACGTCGAATTCACTGGGTGTGAGCATGCGCTGCATAAACGTCGAGAGCGAACCCAGGCCACCACCGATAATGATGCCCACGAGCAGCATCGCATGCATATTGTTGCGGCGGCTGGTCAGCAGCCACGAGTACAGCAAGAGCGACAGACCCACCATGAGTACAAGCTGAAGAAGGAAGGTCCCCATGTTGCGGGCCTGAGTAAGGCCGGAGGCGCCAAGGAAAAAGATCGTGGCTGTATTAATCGCGACGTACAGGGATTCAAACCCCATGATGGAGGGAGTAAGGATCCGGTTGTTCGTCACCGTATGGAAAGCCACCGTGGCCACGGCCTGGCATACGGCGACGATGGCCATGGCCGTTACTGCATCAGCGCGGCGACGCGCGATCAACCACCACTTGCGAGTACCAAAATCCATGGGGTTGTCATAGGCCAAGAGCCCGAAGGCGAAAACCAGCCCGGCAACGATCAAGGCTGCAAGGATGATCCAGTACTTTCGCGCCGCAGCAGCAGACTGGAAGCTGCCCACGTTTCGCCGGGCACGTGACGTTTGCACAGGTTCCTTCGTCTTAGGGATAGAGATACGTACGCTCACTTGGTCGACCTCACGATCAAGACGACGAACACGATAGCACCCACAATGCCCAGGATGACTGATACGGGCATTTCAAACGGGGAAATAATGGTGCGGCCGATGAGGTCGCATAAGGTCACCGTGGCGATACCGAGCAGGCAGACCCACGGGAGGTTAGAGCGCAGGTCGTCGCCGCGCATCATGCTCACTACGTTGGGAACGATGAGCCCAAGGAACGGCAATGCGCCGACAACGACGGTGACTACACCCGTCGCCACCGCGATGAGCCCAGTGCCCAGCAGAATCATCCGCTGGTAGTTCAACCCAATATTGGTGGCGATATCCTCACCCAGCCCAGCGACGGTGAGCTTGTCAGCGTAGAAATACACCGCCATCAGAACCAGCAGGACGATCCACAGGACCTCGTATTGCCCCTCATAGACAGAGGTAAAGGATCCCATGAACCAGATTCCGAGCTGCTGCAAGGTATCCGTGGCTAGCGCCACATAGGAGGATACGGCACTAACGACAGCGCCCAGCATGATGCCGATGATCGGCACGATGAGTGAGGAGCGCAACGCCACGCGGCGAAGGAAAGCGAAGAAGACCATGGTTCCCACAAACGCGAAGGAAACCGAAATGACCATTTTCACCAGCACGGATGAGTGCGGGAAAAGGATAAGCGAAAAGAGCAGGCCCAATCCGGCCCACTCGGTGGTTCCCGTCGTCGTGGGTTCCACGAAACGGTTTTGGGTCAGCAGCTGCATGACCAAACCGCTCATCGCCATCGCAGCGCCCGCCAAGACGAGCGCCACGGTTCGCGGTATGCGGGTGGTGAAGAACATGGACCAGCCGTCCTCATTATCGAGGATGCTGTACTCCCCCACCATGAGGGAAAGGAGGAGCAGCGCGATGACGCCGAGCACGCCGAGGCCTAGCTTCCAGGTCAGCACAGGTCCGCGGGAGTTACGCGGGCTGACAGCTGAGTGCTCTGCCGCAGCGCTGCTCTTCACCGTCACGGTTTAGTCTCCTCCTTGGCTGCCGAGAGAGTTGTTTAGGCGTTGGCCTTCTCGAAGGCGTCGGCAAGCGCGTTCAAGATCTCGGTGTAGGTAATGATGGACTCATCAATGTAGGTGTCATTCGGCGCCACGTAAACGTTGCCTTCCTTCACAGCGGTAACGTTCTTGAGCGCCGCGTTGTCCTTGACCAGCTTCTCGCCCGGCGTGACATCCTGGCCTTCCTTGGAGATAGCGGAATCACGGTCCATGACGAGGATCCAATCCGGGTTGGATTCGGCAATGGCCTCAACGGAGATATCGTCACCCTCGTGGTCATCGGAGGCGTTGGAGACCTCCAGGGCCGGGGTCAGGCCAAGCAGCTCAAAGACCGGGCCATACACGCGCCCGATACCGGGAGCGATGTAGCCGATTTCACCGCCGGAGGTGTTCACAGCCATGACCTTCTGCTCTGGGTTGTAGGCCTTCTTAGCGCGCTCAGCAGCGGCGTCGAAATCCTCGATGAGCTTCGCAGCATCCTCTTCGTGGCCGAAAACCTGGCCCAGGGCCTCAGTGTGGCGCTTGAGTTCGTCGAAAAAGTCTTCGTCATCGCGCGGCTCGAAGTCAAGCACCGGGACATCCTCGAGCAGCTTCTCAATGTCCTCTTGGTGCTGTTCGAAGCGCTGGCCGTTCCACACGACGTCCGGCTCTGCAGCTACCAGACCTTCAAGGTCCGGCTCCTTGTGGGAGCCCAGATCAACCTCGACCGTGTCCTTGTTGTAGGTGTCTCGCAGCGACTTCGGTACCAGCCTCAGCGGTGCAGCAGCAAGGTCAATATCCCACTGCGCCAGGATAGAGAAGGCGCGGTTATCCGTCACCGCGGGGTTCTCCACCGGGAGGGTGACTTCCTTCGAGCCGAAGTTATCCTCCAGGGTGATGGTGGAGGCGCCTGCCGCCGCGGATTCGGTCGGCTCAGCGGTCTCCTCAGACTGGCTGGAAGAGCAGCCGGTGAGAGCAAGCGCTGCGACCGAGAGAGTTGCGGCAACTTTGGCGGCGGTCGTGCGCGAGGCACGGCGAGAAAGGTTAAACATAGCTTCCTTGCATATTAGGTGTGGCTAACCACAGTTGGCAAATAAGGACAGCGCCTAACCTAACTCAAGTAAGGCTTACCCTTCAAGAACACTCATGTTTCCTAATTCATGACGGGGGTAGCAGACCTCCGCACGATAGCCCGTGACATGCCTTTTAGAAAAAAATGTTTACGCTTAGCCTTCCCCCCTTCTTCGCGATGAGATCACTCACCGACACTGGCCCTTCCCTATCAAAATCCTCCCGCGCCGCGTGGCGGAAATTCGGATCCGCCAAGAAATCGAGGGCAACCTGTGCCAAACCCGCCGCCGAATCAACGGCCGCATCTACCGCCTGCGGCGTGGCAGCCCAGCGCGCAAAGTCCTCCGTGTGCAGGGCCACGTCAGTTGGCGATACCTTCACCATTGGATGCAGGCCGGGCACGAGATGAGAGACATTGCCAAAGTCAGTCGAGGCGGCCACTGTATCCGGCACCGTCCCAGCGGGCAGCGCGGTGCGTCCGCGGCGCGCCTGCGTGGCCGACCACCGATCCACCAGCGCCGCATTATTGCGCACGGGCAGGGTCATCGGGTGCTCATCCCAGTCGACTTCCACCTCGATACCTGCCATGAGTGCCGCGCCCCGGACGATGTCTTCCACCCTGGCGGACAGATCCATGAGTGTGCGCGTTCCTAACGAGCGCACGTAAATGGTCATTTCCGCCTCGCTCGGAATGATCGAAGGGCGATCGCCACCACTCATGATGGCGTGCACGCGATCCGATGGCGGCATTTGCTGGCGCATAAGCCCAATCCCCTGGTAGGCCAGGCTCGCAGCGTCAAGGGCGTTGCGCCCCATGAAAGGCTGGGAGCTGGCATGAGCGGCTACGCCGCGAAAACGAACGCGCAGAATGCGGCGGCCCACCCAGGCATGCGCACCGATGTCATAGCCAAAGCCATGGATCATCACCGCGGCATCGACCCCTTCGAGGCTGCCGCCGCGGATCATGTATTCCTTGCCGGAATGCCCCTCCTCCGCTGGGGTCCCCTGGAGGAGGATGCGACCGGACATAGGAGGGGCGGCGTCCAGCACGGCAGTAGCCGCCAAGAATCCAGTAACGCCCGCTGCGGCGATGACGTTATGCCCGCACGCGTGCCCGATCTGAGGCAGGGCATCGTATTCCGCCAGGATGGCCACAGTGGGATGCCGTTCAGGGTCGAAATCTGCACTCTGCCAGGAAGCTTCAAACGTGGTCTCCACGCCGTAGACCCCGCGGCACGTGGAGAAGCCATGCTCTTCAACGATGTCCGCGAGCACCGCCATGGAACGATGTTCTTCGAAGGCCGTTTCAGGGTGAGCGTGCAGGTCCGCGACGATGTGCGCGGCCTTCTCCCGCAAGGCCTCAGCCCGCGCGGCCGCCGCATCCCAGAGCTTCGCTTGGCCTGGGTAGTCCTCTCCCTGTTTTTCCGGTGGTGCTGCGGACGCCACGCGCTTGGCGACGCCCTCCTCCATCGCTTCCAAATACGCTGTCGATGGATTGTTGCGTTGATTCATGCGCTTAACCAATCATGACGTTGTTGCCCGGTCCCAGCGGAAGGTCCACGTAGAACCAGATGGCCAGCAAGATCGCCCAAGCCGTAAAGAACGGCACCACGAAGGGCACGAGGCGTGACATCAGGGTTCCCAGGCCCGCCTCGCGTTCATAACGCTGGAGGAAGCCAAGCATGACAATCATGTACGGGTTCAGCGGGGTGATGATCTGGGTTGCGGAATCGCCCACGCGGAATGCGCCCTGAATAAACGCCGGCTCATAGCCCAGCAGGGCAAACATGGGAACGAAGACCGCCGCCATGAGAGTCCACATCGAGGATCCGGAAATAATCAGCAGGTTAAGGCAAGATGCGAGTGCAATGAAGGCGAAGATGGCTGGGAAACCAGTGAGCCCGATGGATTCAAGGAAAGCCGCGCCCTTCACTGCAGTGAAGGTGCCGATACCGGTCCAAGAGAACAGTGCCACGAATTGGCCCAGGATGAACGCCAAGATGAGGAAGCTCATCATGTCCTTGAGCGCGCCGATCATCATGTTCACAACATCGGTGATTCCCTTGACCGTGCCGACAACCTTGCCGTAGACCACGCCGAGGACCAAGAAATAGGCGAAGACGATAAAGACGATGGAGTTCAGCAGCGGGGACTTGGGCAAGAAGCCGCCTTCTTCATTGCGCCACGGCGATTCTGGCAGAAGAACTGCGAAGAGAATGATGGCGGTGAGGATGACCGTGGCCACACCGGACCAGATGAGGCCCTTGGACTCGGCTGGGCGCAGCTCAGCGGTGAGCTCCTCGCCGTTCTCGTCGCGGTCGCCGCGCTCGGCGGCATCCTCGGGGTCGATGTCTTCTTCGGTGGGGACTTCCTGCTTCCACATGCGCGGCTCGATGACCTTATCGATGATGAAGCCGGCCAGCACACCGAGCACGATGGAAGAAGCCACGTTGAAGTAGTAGTTCGACATCGCATTAACGGGTGCGAACTCGGTATTTGGCAGAGTCTCCATGACTGCGGTCGTAATACCGGCAAAGAGCGCATCCAGGGAGGTGGGCACCAAGGCAGTGGAATAGCCAGCACCCACGGCGGCGAAGCCACCAATCAGGCCCGCGACAGGATGACGGCCCGCGGCCTTAAAGACCATCGCGGCCAGCGGCGGGACGATAACGAAGGCTGCGTCCGCCATAACGGAGGCGGTCACGCCGATAACGCCGACGGCGTACGGAAGCAGCCAGGGCTTGGCGGAACCGAAGAGCTTGCGGATCAGCGCCGAGAGCATGCCGGAACGCTCCGCCACACCCACCGCCAGCATAATGGGCAGCACCGTTACCAGTGGCGGGAAGTTGATGTAGTTCTCACCCATTGTCGTGGTGAACCACGTCAGCCCCTCACCGGTGAAGAGACCCTTGACCGGCTGGATTTCATCCGATCCGGGAATCTTAATCTCCACGCCCATCTTGGCCATGATGGTGGAGAGAACGCCTGTGATCAGGAAAAGAATCAGGAAGATGGTGAAGGGTTCCGGCAGCTTGTTGCCGATGTACTCGACTCCGTTGAGGAATTTATCCAGCATTCCCCCGCCGGACTGTTGGCTCGATTTTTGCTCGGCCTTGGCGGGATTTGCTTTCGACTTCTCCGTGGTGCCGGCGCCGCCTTGTGGCGCAGCATTGGATGGGCTGTTCATGGGTACTCCTGTCGTAGGGGTCAGTCCCAGTGCTCCACGTCACACTGTTGGGGAAAGACTACCACGGGAATGTAACTTGGGTAACAAATATTTTCCTTCTTCGTCACATTTTCCCGGCCAGCCCTACTCCGCTTTCGCCCCGCGCCCCTACACCCCTCACGGGATTCTCATTACGCTCACTGCAAATAGTGCCCCAAAATCGACCGTTTTTAGCACCTTATCTACCGTGAACGACACTGAGAGGTGTCCATTAGCCCTGAGTTGGCAATGATGCTCGCTTTTCACGATTTCGTTGGAGACTATCTGCGCTCCCAACGGACTTCGCCGTCAACGACCTGTGCCGTGGGGCTCATCCCTGCATAGGCAGCGACATGCTGTGAGGCTAAATGCTCGGGATGGATATGAGCGATGAGATGCGTAATGCATCGCTCCGCAAGATAAGCGCTAAGCAGTTTCACGGCTTCCTTGGCGTATCCATGCCCTTGCCACTGTTTCCCAATCACCCATGCGATCTCCGTCGGATCACCACTGCGAGGCACAGTCGCCTGGACGTAACCTATCGGTTGCTTACTCGAACCGAGGGTGACGATGAGATTGATCCATTCTTCGGTACCGTCGCTCGAGCCGCCTCGGGTTTGGAACGCGTACCGTCGCGCAAGCTCATCAGCAGAAGGCGGCTCACCACCCGTAAACGTGTACAGGGCACGGCTGGAAAGCACAGTAGCCATCTCGGTAGCATCCTCGACACGAAGCGGCCTTAAGTCGATAGGCATCTTTATCGCCATAGTTCACCACGCAAGATTTGATCAGTCACTAGAACATTAACGCTTCTGCTGACGACGAAGTTCCGAGTGCCCTCTCACCAAGAGCGCTTTTCACCCATCGCTACACTCACGGTAAATAGTGGCCCAAAATCGACCGTTTTAGCACCTTATCTACCGTGAGCGTCGTCAGATTGCCCGAATGTTACGTCCCCACGCTCAGCTTCGTCACCGCTCGAGGGCACCAGCCCATAAAGCCGGGCGAAAGGATCCCACTCGCAATCGCGATGCGGCTCGTATTCCGCAAAGTTGGCAGCGTCGATGGCAACAGCTTCGGAGCTGAGGTACTCAATGAGCGCGACCGTCATATCCATCCCCGCCGCCACGCCTGAGGAAGTCCACCGATTACGGTCCCGCACCCACCGCGCCTTGGGCTTCCAAGTCACGGACTCCCCGAAGGAGCTCGCCCACGCAAACGCACGCTTATTGCTTGTTGCGGCGTAGCCCTCCAAGAGCCCCGCCGCCGCCAGGACCGCAGAACCCGTGCACACGGAGGCAACCCACGGTGCTTGTGCGCCCACCTCACGAAGCCACGCCAGAAAAGATACGTCTTCCACGAGCCGCCGGGTTCCTTTGCCGCCCGGGACGAGGAGGGCGTCGGTCGGCTCAATCTGGGCATAAGAAATCGTCGGAACCACTTCTACGCCCTGCGAGCTGGCAACTGGTTTGCCATCCGGCCCGGCGAAAACCACGGTGACCTCAGGGACGGCTTGAAGCAGTTGGACGGGCCCGAAGACGTCGAGAAGCTCAAAGCCCTCAAACAAGACGACTGCAATGCGGAGAGGTTCGGTATCCATGCGGCCATCCTAAAGCAGGCCGCAACGCCGCCGATTTTGACCTATCTCTCCCGAGCATCCGTAAGCACACGAAGTTGAAGCAAGACCGGATACAGGTGACCCACAACGCCGATAACAAGAAGAACTGCAGCCGCTAACCATCCGCCTGCCGCAGCGCACCATCCAGCGCTACATATATGGAGCAGCAATCCCCATACATGCCCAGCTGCCGACGCTCGCACCGGCCGAAGGGGGTTCGCCCCTTCACGCTTGGCGGACTCTTCTCTGCGCATCGCCAAAATCATGCCGTTCCATCCGATTCGCGTGAGCACAGCATTAAATAGCTCGACACCCCACCGACGGCTAGCAACGCGAGAAAAAGACACACGCCGCCACATCGAAACCGGAATATGGCGCTCCAGAGAATCTCCAACAAAGGGTGCGAGCCCGAACCCCAACAGAATAGCTGTAACTACGAACCCCTCGGAGTTCGCACCAGTTTCATTCGCCACGATATTCAGCCCTAGCACGGCCGCGATAGCCCCAGCGAAAGCGATCACTTCTACCCCCTTAGGGAACTCAAGAAAGCCTGCAAGCGGTTTCACGCATCTTCCCCTATTCAGAACCCCCTAGCGTTTCCCGCCAGACAGCTGTTACGCCAGTTTAGCGGCCCAGCGGGTTACCCCGCCTGGGCTTCTCCGTGCGCAGTCTGCACAGGATCCCTAACCGGCCCTCCGGCTCGGACAATCCCCTGAGCATGCGCGGTTGTATGCTTGACTAGAAGTTTTTCACTTAAGGTTTGAAGCGGAGCCTGCCTTAGGCCGTGACAATCTTCGAGCGAGACACTAATCTCGTTGTTGATACGTCATCAATAGGAGCATTTAACCAATGAAAGCATTCGGATTCTTAAGCTTCGGACACTACGCATTCGGCGGCCAGCGCGGACCGTCCGCCGAAAAAGTCGCGAAGATCCACCTGGACATCGCCCAGGCTGCAGATGAGATCGGCGTGAACAACGCGTCTTTCCGCGTCCACCACTTCGTACCGCAAGCCTCAGCCCCAATGCCGCTACTCGGCGCAGTCGCCGCCACCACCAAGAACATCGAGGTGGGCACCGGCGTGATCGACATGCGCTACGAAAACCCGCTCTACCTCGCCGAAGAGGCCGCCTCCCTCTACCAGCTCTCCGGCGGCCGCGTGGCCTTGGGCGTCTCGCGCGGTGCCCCGGAGGTTGCCGAGCGCGGCTGGGGGGCTTTCGGCTACAAGGGCGAAGCCCCCAACGGCGCGGACGTGGCACGCGCCCACCTCGAGGCGTTCATGGCCGCGGTAGACGGCAACGGGTTTGCCACCGCTGCACCTCTGGACCGCCAGTACCCGAATATGTTCCAACCCGGCTCCGCTCTCCCGGTCTTCCCCATGGCACCGGAGCTGCGCAAACACATCTTCTACGGTTCAGGCACTCACACGTCGGCAGAGCAGACCGCCAAGGACGGACTAAACCTGATGTCTTCCTCCCTGGTTTCCGAGACCACCGCCGCAACCTTGGGCGAGATCCAGGCGGACCAGATCAGCCGCTACCGGGCCGCATGGAAGGAAGCGGGCCACGACTGGACCCCGCGCGTGTCCGTTTCCCGCTCCATCTTCCCCATCGTGGACGGCGCCGACATGCAACGCTTCGGCATGCAGGCTTCCGGCTCCGACCAGGTAGGCGTGCTGCCCGACGCCGGCGCTTCCACCTTCGGCCGCACCTATGCCGCCGAGCCTGACAAGCTCATCGAGCAGCTCAAGGCCGACCCGGCGGTAATGTCCGCCGACACCCTGCTCATCACCATCCCAACCGGCATGGGCGTGGACGTCAACGTGAAGATTCTGGAAAACTTCGCCACACATGTCGCCCCTGCACTGGGCTGGCAACCCAACACTGAGGGCCCGGTCACCGGTTACCCGATCGACTAATCCGCCCCCTTCACACAAGGAACCCGCTGGCCGTTATGACCAGCGGGTTTCTTGCTATTCAGTGGAGCCGCCGGGAATTGAACCCGGGTCCTTCGTCACCTCGCCAGGGCTTCTCCGTGCGCAGTCTGCACAGGATCTCTACTCGGCCCTCCGGCTCGGGCAAACTCGCTCCGGATGATGGGCCCAGTTGCTCTAGAAGTCCCCAACCGGCCGAACAACAAACCGGTCAGGCAAGTTCCCTAGTCGATGCCAGGATCTAGGTCAGGAACCAAACCTAGGCTGACAGACACGCGTCGCTGTAATTAGGCAGCGAGGGCGTAGTCACGCTGAGAGTTCTTCTCTGCGTTTATTGGTCGCTACGACGCTTAACGGTGGTCTCTAGCCTGCACCGGCACGCTTCCCCTGGCTCAATGTACGAAGTCGAAACCAAGTCGACCCCTCAATTACACATTGCTGTGAAAGCTGCGCAGAACGCATCTTTATGCGTCCTACGGTTCGTTCAACGCTACTGCACCCGCCCCTATTCCCGCAAGCTCCGCCGCAGGCCACGTGAGGCATAGCTTTCATAAGCACCCCCTTGTGATTAACATCTACTTAAACGCTGTTAAGGTGTGTGAGTCCTATCCCCGTACTTTGTTAAAGGCTGCAAAGTGAGCACACATACCGAAACCACTAGCTCCCCGGAAGACGCTAAACGTCCAGTCAGCAACACCGAATGGGCCATCTCGCTCTTCGGCACCGCCGTGGGCGCCGGCATTTTGTTCCTCCCCATCAACGCCGGCAGCTTCGGCTTCTGGCCCCTCCTCGTGGCCACCCTTCTCATCGGCCCGATGACATACTTCTCCCACCGCGGACTCGCCCGCATGATTTGCGCATCACCGCGCCAAGGTGAGGACATCACCGCCGTGGTGACCGACTACTTCGGCAAACGCGCAGGGTTTGTCATCTCGGTGGTCTATTTCTGCGCCATCTTCCCCATCGTCCTCATTTATGGCGTGTCGATTACCAACACGGTCAACAGCTTCATCGTCAACCAACTGAACGGGCCCACGTTTCCGCGCCCGCTCCTCGCGTTCGTTCTCGTGGGCTTTATGACCATCGTCTTCGCCTTTGGTCAACGCATCGTGCTCGCCGTGACGCAGTTTCTGGTGTATCCGCTGATCTTCTGTCTGGGCGCACTGTCCATCTACCTCATCCCGCGCTGGGATATCGCCTCCTTCATGGAGGTAGGCAACAATGATTGGCGCGTTGTTGGCGCTGTCGCCCTCATCATCCCCGTGCTGGTCTTCTCCTTCAACCACTCCCCCGCTATTTCCCAGTTCTCCTTGGCCATGGTTGCCGCGCACGGCCGCGAAAAGAGCTCCGAGAACGCCTCGCGCGCGCTGGCGCTGACCGCCATTCTGCTCACCGTGTTCACCATGTTCTTCGTGTGGTCCTGCACCCTGACCCTCGGCGCGGATGGTCTCACCGAAGCCCGCGAACAGAACTTGCCGGTTCTGTCCTACCTGGCGAACGTCACCGGTGTTCCGGTCTTGGCTTTCCTCTCCCCCATCATCGCGATGATCGCCATCATCTCTTCCTACTTCGGCCACGTGCTGGGCGCTACCGAGGGCGGTAACTTCCTGCTGCGCAGCGCCGCTCCGCGCGCCACAGCGAAGCTGTCGGAGAAGCAGCTCAACTCCGTCATGCACGGCATCATCTTCGTCTGCGCGTGGATCGTCGCGATCATTGATCCGTCAATCCTGGGCCTCATCGAGGCCATCGGCGGCCCCTTCATCGCCTCTATCCTCTACCTGCTGCCGATGTATGCCATCCACCGCATCGATGCCCTCAAGCAATTCCGCGGCCGCCCCAGCAACGTTTTCGTTGTCGTCACCGGCCTCATCGCCGTGGGCGCCACCATCTGGGGACTATTCGTCTAGCTTTCCTCTAACCACGCCTTCAACACAGTGGCGTGGTTGATCTCGCGGTCCTTGGCGGCGAAGAGAAGGGTGACGTCGCCAGCCGCAGCAAGCTGGCGTAGTTGCTCCAGCTCTTCGCCGTCGTTCTCGTCGAGCTCCGCACGGTAGCGCCGGGCAAATTCCTCGAAGGTGTCCGCATCGTGCCCCCACCACTTACGCAACCCTGGACTGGGCGCGACATCCTTGAACCAGTGCTCATACGAGAGACGTTCCTTGGCCACGCCACGGGGCCAGAGCTTATCGACGAGCACCGCCACCCCGCGCGGCTTTTCATCACCCCGAATAACGTCATGAACCTTGGCCGTATAAATCATGGCTCCCAGGTTAGGCGTTGATCCCCTTTACGCGGCGACCCAGCTCGCGGGTGATGTCGCGGTCCTGATCGCGGCGCTTGATTGCTTCGCGCTTGTCATAGTCCTGCTTACCCTTGGCCAAACCGAGCTCGCACTTGGCGCGGCCATTCTTCAGGTACACCTTGAGCGGAATCAGCGTCTTATTGCCATCGCGCACCTGGCCCATGAGCTTGTCAATCTCCCGGCGGTGCAGCAGCAGCTTACGCGTGCGCTTGGGTGAGTGATTGGTCCACGTACCCTGGGAATACTCCGGGATGTGGAGGTTGCGGATGTAGACCTCGCCGTCGTCGATGGTGGCGAAGGCATCTGCCAACGAGATCTTACCTTCGCGCATCGACTTAATTTCGGTGCCCACGAGCACCATGCCGCATTCTAGGGTGTCGAGAATGGTGTAGTCGTGGCGGGCACGTCGGTTGGTGGCCAAGGTCGAGTTATTGTCGACGGCCGCCTTTTTCTTCTTTGCCTTCTTCGCCATAGTTCGGACTATATTACGCTACTGCCAGGCACAACCCACAACGGGCCTGTTGACCTATGTCCGCACGTAGGCGCGCATGGTCACCTGCGCGGTCAGTGCAGCGCACAGGATTGCCACGAGCCCCACGATGGGCAGAGCCGTCCACACGTCCCCAGACGTCACTGGGGCCAGCAGCTGGTTGTGGTACAGGTCCTTCAGCGCGGGATCGATCACGGTGTGCTTTCCCACGATGACGCCGACCCCGGCGAGGATGACACCGCCGAGTGCGCCAAGGACAGCCTCCATAATGAAGGGCGCGTGGGTAATCCACCGCGAGGCACCGACCATGCGCATGATCGCGGTCTCCCGCTGGCGCTGGTAAGCGGCGATCTGCACCATGTTCGCAATCAGCATGATGGCGGCCAGCGCCATGACTGCGGCAACGACAAACGTGGCATTCCGGATGGCGTCGAGGTTGCCCGCGGCGCTGCGTACCTCCTCCTGCTGGTCGATGATGTCGCTGACGGCGGGGTCGGACGCGATGGCGTCGATAGGCGCGGTATCCGTCGGATCCTTCAGCCGCACGTGGAAGGCCGCCGGCAGCGCATCCGGGGAGGTTTCCTCAACCATGACCGGATCGGTTTCCTTGAACAGTTCCACGAAGCGCTCATAGGAATCTGCACGATTGCGGTAGCTCACGGACTCGATGTCTTCATCCGCCTCCAGCTTCTTCTTCAACCCGGCGCAGGCGGAGTCCTTACACTCCGGATCATTGGCAGAGATATCCTCATTGAGCTGGACCATGACCTCGACGCGCTCGAGGTAGATGTCTTTGGTCTCGTTGGTCATCTGGGTCACCAGAACACCGGCCACCACCAGGGCCACCGAAATGGCCGTGGTAATCACCATGGCGATGGTCATGGTGATATTGCGCCCAAGCCCCTTGAAAGCCTCTCTAAAAACAAAGCCCAGATTCACCTAAACCGCCTCCCCGTACATTGCGTTCTTCTCGTCACGCACGAGCGTGCCGTTGTGCAGCTCGATGACGCGCTGGCGGGCCTCGTTGACCGCGCGCGCGTTGTGCGTCGACATCACCACTGTGGTTCCGTGGCGATTGATCTTGGTGAGCAAGGCCATGATCTCCGCGGCAGTGGAGGGATCGAGGTTGCCCGTGGGTTCGTCGGCAAGCAGCAGCTTGGGGCGGTTGACAAAGGCCCTCGCAATCGCTACGCGCTGCTGCTCGCCACCGGAAAGCTCGTGCGGCATGCGGTGCTGCTTGGCGCCTAGGCCGACCATGTCGAGGACCTCGGGCACTTGCTTGGCAATCCGCGCCTTGCGTTTGCCGATGACCTCGAGGGCAAAGGCGACGTTGTCGTAGACGTTGAGCTTAGGCAGGAGCCGGAAATCCTGGAAGACGTAGCCGATGGATTGGCGCAGGCTATTGACCTCGCGGCCTTTCAACGTGTTGACGTGGAAGTCCCCGAAGTAGATGTCTCCCGAGCTCACATTGGTTTCGCGCACCATGAGCTGTAGGAAGGTCGACTTGCCGGAGCCGGACGGGCCGATGAGGAAGACGAATTCGCCGTCCTCAATCTCAAAGGACACGTTGTCCAGCGCGGGCCTAGTGGAGGTCGGATAGACCTTGGACACATTCTCGAAAGTGATCACTTAAGCCACATTAGCAACATTTGTTACTCGGGCCTAGGGCTCCTGCTGCGCCATGCGCCACCGGATCCCGGTTTCCAGGAAGCCATCGATATCCCCATCCAATACCTTGGAAGGGTCTCCTACCTCATAGTTAGTGCGCAGATCCTTGACCATCTGGTACGGGTGCAGCACATAAGAACGCATCTGATTGCCCCAGGAGGCATTGCCGCCCGCGCCCAGTGCATCGAGCTCCGCGCGCTCCTCCTGGCGCTTGCGCTCCAGCAGCTTCGCCTGCAGCACGCGCATGGCAGAGGCCTTGTTCTGGATCTGGGACTTCTCATTCTGACAGGTCACCACGATGCCGGTCGGGATGTGTGTCAGGCGCACCGCCGAATCCGTCGTGTTCACCGACTGACCACCGGGGCCCGAAGAGCGGTAGACGTCCACGCGCACCTCCGAATCCGGCACCTCGATGGAGTCGGTCTGCTCCACCACCGGCAGCACCTCGACCTCAGCGAAGGAGGTCTGGCGGCGGGCTTGGTTATCAAAAGGCGAGATGCGCACGAGGCGGTGCGCGCCCTGCTCCACGGAGAGCTGGCCATACATGTATTCGCCATGCACCACGAAGGTGGCGGACTTAATGCCTGCTTCTTCGGCATAGGAGATGTCGTAGACATCCACCTTGTGGCCGTGCTTTTCCGCCCACCGCGTGTACATGCGCATGAGCATCTCCGCCCAGTCCGCGGCATCCACGCCACCGGCACCGGAGCGGATGTTGATGACCGCCTCGCGCTGGTCGTACTCACCCGAGAGCATGGTGGTCACCTCGAGCGATTCGATGGCGGCACCGAGCTCCTTCAGCTCTGTATCGACGAGTTCCTGGGAGGCCTCATCGCCCTCCTCCTCCGCTAGCTCCGCCATCACCGGCAGATCCTCAATCCGCCCGCGCAGGGACTTCAACTTGCGCAGCTTTGCCTGCTGCGCCGACAGCTCCGAGGTCACCTTCTGCGCATGGTCGGGGTCGTCCCACAGCGACGGGTCCCCCGCTTGGGCCTCGAGTTCGCGCACGCGCTCGGACACCGCCTCCGGGTCCATCACCTTTTCAATGGAGGTCAAGGTGGCGCTGAGTTCCTCAAGTCGTGCTGTTTGTTCCGGACGCATAGCCCCCTACTCTACTTATTCTTTCTCCCTGATTAGCCATCGGCCACGTTTAGCGCGACAATAGGCGGCATGAGTGACCAGCCAAGCCTCACCGAGATGATCGATGCCATCATCAAGACCTTCATCGTTGCCCACGCGGACGATACCGACGCTCACCTTGCCCAGGCGCTTGTCTATAACGCCGGCCGCCTGGCCTGGCGCCTGCGCGAGCAGGGAGTAGACATCGAGCAAAAGACCTCCGTCTCCGATGTCGTCACCGACGCCGACTTCGCCGCCGAGCGTTTCGTCGCCGGCGTGCTCGAGGCCCTGCGCGGCGAGGACGGCATCGTGGGCGAGGAGGGCGCGAACCGCGAGTCGAAGTCCGGCCGCACGTGGGTCATCGACCCCGTCGACGGCACCTACAACTTCGCCTCGGGCTCCGACTATTGGTGCTCTGCGCTCGCGCTTGTCGACGCTGAAGGGGTCATCCTCGGCGCCGTCCACCGCCCCGCCATGGGTTATACCTGGTTCGGCGGCCGCGACCACACCACGAGCTTGGACGGAAAGGACGTCGCCAAGCTCAGCGATGCCCCCGCCGACAAACTGTGCTTGTCGACGTACCTGCACCCTACGTCCATGACCGACCCGAACATCGCCGCCGCGTGGGAGAAGGTGGCACCACACTTTGCCACCGTGCGCATGCTGGGGGCGGGTTCCGTGGATCTCTCCTGCGTGGCGGATGGCACGTGGGGTGCCTGGATGCAGCACTCGGTCAAGGACTGGGATTGGTATCCCGGCCAGGCGCTAGTGCTGGCCGCGGGCGGCGCGGCGCGCAAGGTTGAGGCCGGCGGTGTGGAATGGTGTATCGCGGGTAATAAACAGGTAGTTGATCAGATGGAGGAATGGCTTCGTGGGTAAGTACAAAGAAGACCTCGGCTTGGCCTTGGAGATGGCAGGCCACGCGGACGCCATCACGATGCACCGCTTTGAGGCTGCGGACCTGTCCGTCAAGGAAAAGCCGGACATGACCCCGGTCTCCGATGCGGACCTGGCCTGCGAAAAGGCCATCCGTGAGGCGCTCAAACGCTCCCGCCCGCGCGATGAGGTGCTGGGTGAAGAGTTTGGTGGCGAGGCCTGCTTCGAGGGCCGCCAGTGGGTTATCGACCCTATCGACGGCACGAAAAACTTCGTCCGCGGTGTTCCCGTCTGGGCCACCCTCATCGCGCTACTGGAAGACGGCGAGCCGGTGGTCTCCGTTGTCTCCGCCCCTGCCCTGCGGCGCCGCTGGTACGCAGCCAAGGGCGGCGGCGCCTACCGCGTCTTCGGCGGCGAACCGAAACGCCTGCGCGTTTCCGAGGTCTCCAAACTGGAAGATGCCTCCCTGGCCATGAGCTCTTTGTCAGGCTGGCGCCCGCACCGCGATGCTTTCATCTCATTCACGGACAAGGTCTGGCGCCTGCGCGGCTACGGCGACTTCTGGAACTACTGCCTCGTGGCCGAAGGCGCCGTCGATATCGCCGCCGAGCCCGAGGTCTCCCTCTGGGACCTAGCGGCCCCGGCGCTCCTCGTGACCGAGGCAGGCGGCCGCTTCACCAACGTCCGCGGCGAAGACGGCCCCCACGGCGGCTCAGCGCTGGCCTCCAACGGCAAGCTTCACGACGCCGCCCTCAGCGCCCTCTCCTAGCGGCGTGCGGCGCCGCACCCCAGCGTCATCCCCCAGCGCCGGCCCGCGAACCGCACTCCGCAGGTCATTTCGATCAAATAAGGCCCCAGATCGTTAACGATCTGGGGCCTTAAATGTTAGAAACGTACTTCTAGTTCTCCGGAATCGTGAATCCGGAACCCACGCCCTCGCGGCGGTTCAGGTCCGCGATGATGGCATCGGTGTTGGACACGACCGTCGGGTTGTGCAGCGCACCCTGCCACGGAGTGCGGCAGGACGGCAGCCCCGGAATCAGACCACGGGATACCGAGCCAACAATGCGGCCATTGTGGAAGACCGGCGCACCGGAATCTCCAACCATGGCGCACACCTGGTTGATGGTGATCTTTTGGCTGTGCTGGAAGGTCATGCCACAGGTGCGGCCGGTAGCCACGCCGCGCTTGCAGGTGATGTCACCCGGCTGGGTGGCCCCACCAATCCCGTACGCGGTCACACCGTTGTAGCTGCGAGTCACCTCTGCCTGGGAGCCGAACTCGATGAGCGAGTAGTCCAGCTGCGCGTTCTTGGACACCACGGTGCCGGTGGGACCTACCTGCCAGGAATCCGCCGAAGACACCGGATCACCCACGTTGCCGCAGTGACCGGCAGTAATCCCGACCTTGCGGCCTTCAGCATCCGTGCCGGCAGCCGTCAGCGTGCACATGGTGTCCTCACGGATGTACAGCGGGGTACCCGGGCCGTACAGCGACTTGCCTTCAGTCATCGCAACATTAGATTCCTCGGGAATCTGGGGCGCATCGTAGAAGGAGCCGGGTACCCGGTGCAGAACATAGTCCGCGTGCGGTTTACCGGCCGCAATCTTGGAGAACAGGTCGTTCTTCCACACGTAGTTCGGATCAGTACCCTGGGGCACGAACTCCGGCTGCGTGGCCTCCTCCAGCAACCCGATGGGAGTCGGGTTCGTCAGCGGTTCACCCGTGATGGCATCAGCGCCGGCATAGTCCTGCTGCTCGGACGGGGCCGGCAGCTGCGTCTGCAGGTTCGCCTGCTCCGCGACGCGCTGCGCCGCAGGAGAATTCACGGCTCCTTCGACCGCCTTGTTCACATCCTTCGATGCCGCTGCGGCAGCCCCGTTGACGGCGGTGTCGACGGCGTCGGTCAGCGCTGCGTCCACTGGCTTGGTCTCGATGCCTACGGACTTCAGGTCCGCGCGCACTTGGTCAACAAAACCAGCCGAATCGATCTCCGGGATGGTGGGGAGCTCCTGGGCACCCGCCGCTGGGTTACCCAGGAAGAACGCACCTGCGAAAGCCGAGCCCACGAGGACTTTCTTAAGGTGCGGAATTTTTCGCATTGAGCAATTCCTCTTTCATTTCTTCTCGTATTGGTCTATAAGACCTACCCATGATGGCACGCGCATCGAAGCGGCCGTTTCTAACGTGTGAGACTGTGTCCAACCCGTTACATTACTGACAGTTTTCGGGTGCCCCCTCTCTTCTTTCACCGCCTCCCCGCCCCGGCGCGGCCCTACTATGGAGGCATGTCTGAGACCTCCAATTCTCCTTCACCCGCTGCAGACATTGAGGAAATTGTCGCCGTTGTCCTACGTGATACCCACGGCCGCGTGCTAGTCCTCCGCATCACCTCCACCCCAGAATTCGTCCTGCCTTTCGGCTCCATCGATGACATGATCAATCCCGCCCGCGCGGCCCAGCTCATCGCTCACGAGGCCATACGTGCCGTGGTCGATATGTCCAAACTGCGCCGGCTTGCCACCTACATCTCCCCGGCCGCCAACGACGCCCCACAAACTATCCACGCACACGTCTATGTCTACGAAGAAGAAATCTCCGTGGCACACCCAGATAAGGAGATCGCTGAGCTGGCGTGGGTCGATCCCGCCGCCCCGGACGTCACTATCGCGCCATTACTTAGGGAGAGGGTATTCCCCGCCTTGCAGGAACTCTAGGTCCATAACGTCTAGACTCCCCACCATGATTACGCAGCGACTACTCCCCGTTCTCGCCGCCGATTCCCTTGCCCTTGCACTGGCCGGCTGCGTCACCGACGACAGCACTGATGGCACGCTTTCCGCTGTCTCCCCCCACCACTCAAGCTGGGTGGAGCGATCCGTCAGCCAGTTGTCTGCGCCCTCCGGGATACCCACGACCGGCGCGATGGCCGACAGTGCGTCGTAGCGCTCTCGATCGCCCGAGGAACGAACGTCGAGGATGAGGATAAGGTCCGGCTGCACGCCGAGCGAGAGCGCCACCTCGGCGCCGCCCCACCCCAGGGCCACCACGCGCCGCGGGGCCTCCTCGACGGTGACGTCACCGAACTTGGTGGCCACTGTGACCGGATAGGCCGCGGCGTCGCCGTCAGCCGATGCCGACTGCGCCAACGATGCCGACGATGCCGCCACCGAGTTGTCGGCCGCACCGGAATCGGGGTCCGACGAGCATGCGGCCGCACCCCAGCCGACAAGGGCGAGCGACAAGAATACCGCGGCCGAGCGACGAGTGCGGGAAGTCCGCAGAGGCATAAAAGGCCTGTCGAATTGAGAAAAGATAGCCTAACCAACATTAGGTGAACCTATCTCAAGCCGACGAACCTCCAGCAAGGAGAGACAATTCACGTACATCGTCGAAATAAGGTTATCCTTACCTACATGACATCGACGACTCTGCCGACACCGGCCGCGGGCACCCCGCGCGCCGCGGGCCACAGCAGACGACTCCTCGGCCTAGCCCTCCTCGTGGCCACACTCGTCGCCCTCGTCTTCGCCAGCCTGGCACTGGGCGCCAAGGCGACCTCCATCTCAGAGCTCACCCAGGCCTGGCCCACCGCCTGGGAGATCCTGCGCGGGCACACCGACACCGCCCAGGCCGCCGGCACCGTGGGCAGCAGCGTCGCCGAGATCGCCGGAATCCTTGCCACCATGCGCATCCCGCGCACCGTGCTCGCCATCGTCGTCGGAGCTGCGCTCGGACTAGCCGGCACACTCGTTCAAGGCCTGACCCGCAACCCGCTCGCGGACCCTGGCCTGCTCGGCGTCAATGCGGGCGCCGCACTCTTCGTCGCGGCGGGCATCTTCCTCTTCGGGCTGACGTCCATGCAGTCGCACCTTTTCCTCGCCTTCCTCGGCGCGGGCCTAGCGGCGCTGCTCGTCTTCGGGCTCTCCGCCGGCGGCATCGGTCGCGGCGACACCCTGGGCCTCGTCCTCGCGGGTTCCGCCCTGTCCGCCGTCCTCGCGGCGGCCACGTCGGCCATCGTCTACATCGATCCCAACGCGCTCGACACCCTCCGCTTCTGGCAAGCGGGGTCCGTCACCGGACGCGGCTTCGACATCATCACCCCTGCGCTCGTGCCGCTCGCCATCGGCGCGGTACTAGCGCTGGCGCTGGGCCCGACGCTCAACATCCTCAATCTGGGCACGGAGGCCGCGCAGGCGCTGGGCACCAACGTTGCCCGCGCCAATATCCTGGGCCTCGTGGCCATCACCCTGCTGGCCGGCGCGGCCACGGCAGCCGCGGGCCCCATCGGCTTCATCGGTCTCGTGGTGCCCCACGTCGCCCGCGGCATCACCGGCCCGGACTACAAGTGGGTGACCCCCTACTCCGCGCTGGCGGGCGCCTGCCTGTTGCTCGGCGCCGACATCGTGGGCCGCCTCATCATGCGCCCCGGCGAGCTCCAGGCGGGCATCGTCATCGCGCTGCTCGGCGGGCCGGCGTTTATCTGGCTCGTCCGGCACCGAACGGTGGTGAGCCTGTAATGAAGTACCTCAGCCTCGGAAAGTTCAGCTTCCTCTACCACCCGCGCACGCAAGCCTGGACCGCGGCCATCGTGGTCGCGAGCGCGCTCGTGTGGGTCATCAGCCTCGGCATCGGCGAGTTCCCCCTTAACCCCGCCGAGGTCATCGGCGTGCTGGCGGGCGGCGGAAACAAGCTCGAGCGCACCGTCGTCATCGACTGGCGCCTGGCCCGCTCGCTCGTGGGTCTAGCCGTCGGCGCCGCGCTGGGGCTCTCCGGCGCCATCACGCAGCGCATCGCCCGCAACGGCCTGGCCAGCCCGGACATCCTGGGCATCAACCAGGGCGCCACCGTGGCGGCCGTGGCCATCATGGTCTTCGGAGGATCTGCCGGGGCCGGCGGGGCGTTCGGCGCCTACGTCGGCATCCCGCTCGCCGCCATGGCCGGCGGTCTCGCCACCGGCGCGGCCATCTGGATGCTGTCCCGGCGCGGCAGGGTGGATATGTTCCGCCTCGTCCTCGTGGGCATCGGCGGCAACGCCTTCCTCCACGCCCTGGTCACGTACATGTTGGCCGCCACAGATCTCAACACCGCGGCCGCGGCCAAGGTGTGGATGGTCGGCTCGCTCAACGGCTGCACCTTCGAGCACCTATGGCCCACCCTGGGCATGCTCGTGGTGTGTGGCCTAGTGCTAGCCCGCATCGCCATCGATCTGCCCGCGCTGGAGCTCGGCGAGGATTCCGCCCAAGCCCTCGGCGCCCCCTTGAAGAAGATCAACGCGGCACTGCTCATCGTCTCAGTTCTACTGGCCGCGGTGACCGTCTCCGCCGTGGGCCCGGTGGGCTTCGTGGCCTTCGTCGCCCCGCAGATCTCCGCGCGCCTGGCGCGGGTCGGGGCGCCGCCCCTGGGGACATCGGCGGCCATGGGCGCAATCATCGTGTGCGTGTCCGACCTCATCGCCCGCTGTGCCTTCGGCTGGGAGATCCCGGTGGGCATCATCACCTCGGTCATCGGCGGACCTTTCCTCATCTGGCTGCTCTGGCAGCAAACTCGAACACGAAAGTAGACGACCATGCAACGACGTAACTTCCTCAAGATCACCGCTGGCCTCGGCGTCGCCGCCTTCGCTGCGGCCTGCTCCAAACAGGAGACTGCGCCGAGCGAGCAGGCGGCCACCTCCGCGGCATCGTCCAGCGCCGCCGAGCAGCACCAGCGCGTGATCGCGCTCAACACCGGCCAGCTGGACAACCTCCTCATGCTGCGCATTCTCCCGGTGGGCGCGGCCAAGGCCAAGAACCTGGGCGTCGTCCCGGACTACATCCGCAACCGCTTCGGCTCCGACTTCGATCTGGACTCCATCGCGGACTGCGGCCTACGCGCCAACCCGGATCTGGAGACCATCGCCTCCCTGAAGCCCACCCTCATCTGCGCTAACTCGCGTACGGACGAGGCCATCCTGGAGCAGCTCAAGGCCATCGCGCCCGTCGTCACCGGTAAGGGCGGCGGCGAGAACTGGAAGCAGGACCTCCTCACCATCGCCGAGGCCGTGGGCAAGAAGGACTCCGCCGAGACCCTCCTGGCCGAGTACGAGTCCAACGCCAAAGCCTGGGGCGAGGGCCTATCCTCCAAGCCCACCGTCTCCTTCCTGCGTTCCAAGGAAGACCAGTTCCAGCTCTACGGGGTCAACTCCATGGCGGGCTCCGTGGCCGCCGATGCCGGCCTGCCCCGCCCCGCCAACCAAAAGCAGATTGAGAAGGCTGGCCAGGACATCTCCGCCGAGCAGCTCTCCGAGGCCGACGCCGACTGGATCTTCTACGGCGTCAACGCCGGCGCCGCCGACCCCTCGCAGGCCGCCACATGGCACTCTCTCAAGGCAGTGCAGGCCAACCAGGCCGTGTCCGTGGACTACGAGTCCTGGTACATGAACGCGTCCCTGCTCTCGGCCACCATCATCCTCCAGGGTCTGAAGGACAACATCAGGTAATGAACGCTCGACTTTCCGCGCACTCCGTCTCCGTCGGTTATGGCGATACCGTCATCAGCCGCGACGTCACACTCGACATCCCCGACGGCCAGGTCACCACGCTCATCGGCGCCAACGGCTGCGGCAAGTCGACCCTCCTGCGCGGCCTGTCCCACTTGCTCCCACTGTCGGCGGGCTCCGTCACCCTCGACGGGAAGAAGCTGGGTGACTACTCCTCCCGGGAGCTAGCCACGCGCTTGTCGATGCTCCCCCAGTCCCCCATCACCCCTGCCGGCGTCACCGTCGCAGACCTCGTGGCCCGCGGCAGGCACCCGCACCAGTCCTGGCTGCAGCAGTGGTCCGCCTCCCACTCCGCCGCCGTGGACGAGGCCATGGCGCTCACCAACGTCTTTCAGCTGCGCGACCGCCCCGTGGACTCCCTGTCCGGCGGCCAGCGCCAGCGCGTGTGGATAGCCATGGTCCTGGCTCAGGACACCGACATCGTCTTCCTCGACGAGCCCACCACCTACCTGGACCTGGCGCACTCCATCGACGTCCTCGAGCTCGTCTCCACGCTCAATAAGGAACAGGGCAAGACCATCGTCATGGTGCTCCACGATCTCAACCTAGCCGCCCGCTACTCGGACAACCTCGTCCTCATGAAGGACGGCTCCGTCACGGCCCTGGGCTCGCCCGAGTCCACCATCACGCCGCAGGCCCTGCGCGACGTCTTCGGCCTGGACTCCCGCGTCATCGAGGACCCCGTCACCGGCGGGCCGCTCATCGTGCCGGAGCGCCCATAAGCCCCGTCGTTCCCTGCGTTTTTCGATCATGGGAAAGGCGGCGGGAGTTCATCATGTTCACACTTTCAGTCACAGGACGGCTACTGCACACTGTGTGACACATTCTGCGAATCGTTGCTCATTGCTAGCAAAGACTTAACAGACTCGTGACCAGTAATCTCTAGTCCCCGTCGTGCTGTGAAACTACCCTGTGGGTATGAAGAATCTGCGCGCACTCCTGTCCCTCAGCCTGCTGCTGCCACTCGCCGCGTGTTCCGCCGGCGAGGAGGACTCTGCGGCACCGTCGGCAGTCACGACCACCGTCGTTCACTCGGCCAACGCCCCTGCGGGTGACGATGCCGCCGACGACGTTGCTTCCGGGGCCGCTCCCGGCGCGTCCGGCACCGCACCAGCCCCAGCATCCTCCACTATCCCGCCCTTGCCCGAGGGCGCCTGCGCCACCTCCCAGCTCTCCGCCGAGATCGCCAACGAGCAAGGAGCCGCTGGCTCCCTGCTCGTCGACATCGTGCTGACCAATACCTCTGGCGAGGAGTGCACCCTCACGGGCTTCCCCGGCGTCTCCGCCGTCACCGGCAACGACGGCACTCAACTAGGCCCCGCCGCGCTGCGTGAGACCAGCACCGAAGCTGCCACCGTGACGCTGGCGCCAGGGGCCCAGGCCCGCGCGGGGCTCAAGATCACCAACGTGGGATTGCTCGACGCGGCGGCCTGCCAACCGCAGGACGCCGATGGCCTGCGGATCTATCCGCCCGAAAACACCGACAGCCTCTATGTCGCAGTACCGGGCCTGCAGGGCTGCGCGGGCGAGGTCGACATCTTGTCTGTCCAGCCCATTACTGAGCTCTCCCCGTAAATCATTTCGATCTCTAACAATTTCCAGCCGGTGATAGAACTCGGCTTCGCGCTTCGTTAGTCTCGGCCACGAGTTCGCCCCTCGGACGAAGGACATACACCATGACCACTCTCCCTGCCCTCCTGCCCCAACGCACCGCGCGTGCCGCAGTAGCGGCGGCATCAGCAGCCGCGCTCGTTGCGTCCTGCTCCCTCCCCGACACCCGGCGCGAGGCAGCCCCGTCGGAATCCGCAGTGGCACCTGACTCGAGCACGGCGACCGAGTCTGCCTCCAACCCAACAGCGACCTCGAGCACTTCCTCACGCGCGACTCGCAGCAGAACCAGCCCAGCTACGTCGAGCAGGGCGGCATCGACACGCAACTGGCCCGTATCCTTGGCCGAAGAAAGCTGCGACTCGAACGCCGGAGTCGCCGACACCGGAGCCGGCGAATTCGTTGGCAAAGGCGAAGCACCAACGGCCATCGTTCATTTCCTGTCGACGGAGGAGCCTGAACGCGGAGCACCTCTCAAAGACTTCAAGGTCACCCAAGATTCTTTCGATTCGTGCGAGCCCCTGAGCTACATCATCGCCTCCGGCAACTACGAGGGCGAACAAGTGGTCTTCCCCATCGTTTTCAACTGGGGCCACCCGCTCAATGACAGAAATGGGTACTTCTCCGGCGACGGCTTCGACTTCACCATTGGCAGCGACTCCGTAAGTTTCACTACGGGCGATACTCCCGCACATGAGGCAGGCAAGCCAGTGAGCGTGACATTTACCGCGATGGACTTCGGAGCACTCAAGACCGAGCTCAACGCAGAAGACAAACACCACATCGGAATCGACCTCACCCAGCTGAGCGACGCCGTCGATCCGGCCGACCTCGACGAGTTCTACGAATTCGACACCAATAGCGGCCCCGTCCGCTGCCGCTTCTCCATCAGCGAAAGTGAATGCGGCTTCATCGACGGCGGTTTTTCCCCCGCGGAAGCCATGAACGGACCAAGCAACTACTTCCTCAAAACCCATGGCGAAACGGAAGTCGACCTCGCCACCTTCAGAGACGACTCCAAGGACTTCCTGTCCGACAAGAAATTTGAAAAGGTCGGCGACGGCACTTACGAGGCCGGCACCTTGGGTCACCCCATCCAGGCGGAGCTCAAAGACGGCACTCTGACCCTCTACTTCCCCGACGGCGCCTACGTCTTCGAGGACGGCGTCCTCGACTTCTTCAACGAGGATGACCTGGAGGCGGGTACCATGCGCTCGGCGGCAACGTCCTCTGCCCGCGCGGATTAGCCCTCGATGTCGCGCAAGTAACGGGTCAACACCCCGCCCGCAATAGTGCGCAGCGCGACGTCCTTGGTCACCACCGTGCCCGCGGCCACGACCGCATGCTCCCCTTTGTGGATGCCACCTTGATCCTGGAAACGCGCGCCCGAGTTGATGACAACGTTTTCCCGATGTGCGTGTTGCTGCCAAACAGGCTGGATACCTAGCGCGAGCAAGGTATCGCTGTCTCCTAGGCCAACTGCGGCAATGCGCTCGTTCCCATTGCCCTCAATATTTGACGCCGAGGAATCCTCGCCTCGGGAGCAACCGGAAAGGACGAGAGTGGATGCTGCTAAGACAGCGGCCGTCTTCATTGCCGCGCGACGGGTCAGCGAATTGTTTCGAAACATATAGAAGCCTAACGTGTAGGGAGCTCATTGGGGTGCGGTGAAGGCCATCGGACGCACGGGGTGTTGATCGATCCTCGAGCGCGCGTCAATCACGTCTACCGCGTCTACCCCACATGGGGCAGCCTAACTAGATAAAGGATAGGCTAAGTTAATTATTTTTGGGGGTGTGTGGCTGCCGATATGGAGGCAGCTCAGCCGCTAGGGGCCAGCCGACAGGCGCTCCCAGCCGAAGGGGTGAGACCCCAGCCGATAGGAAGGCTCCCAGCGGAAGGGGGCCCGGCCGACAGGGGGCACTTTAGAAACGGTTTAGCAAACCACCGAACGTCCGCTGCTCCTCCACACGCTTCGCCCGACCACCGGCAGTTACCTACCTCCCCTCCCCACCTCGAACAGCTGGGCACTCCACCCCACCGGCTGCTTCGAACGCACTACCGCACCCACGGCAGCCAGGTGCTTCGCAATCACACGGGCCGTGGGCAGCTGCGATCCATACAGAACGAGGCGTGATAAATCTTCCTGGTAGTCATGATCCTCGGCCCCACTTTCCTGCAACACTGGGGTCACCAGGAACAGCTGCGCCCCAGAACGTAGTACGGCAGCTACCAGCTGCTGCAACTCTATAGCTGGCCAACGTCGCCACGGATCAACCAGCACCACAGCATCTACCTGCTCGCACAAAGTAGTCACTGTGCCAGCCCAATCCGCCCGGCGCGCATCCCCACCGCTATGCCCAACCGTTGGAGCGTGCAGTGCACTATAGCGAGCACGATCCCGGCGGCGTGGAGCAATATCGCGCAGCATAACATCCTCTGCGCTGGCCCCAGGCTCCGTCATCGCTGCAGTTGTTGCGCCTACTGAGATCCTTGCGTCATCCTCTGCCTCCGAAAACGACCCCAACACCACGGCGTTTGCCTGCGGTATCTTACGTAGAATCTCATCCGCATACACCGCCGCGGCCGGACCCCCCACCGCGCACCGAAGCGAGCCAGCATCCTGTCGCGCTAGTAGCTTGCTGCTCAGAATCTCCGCTGCGGCCGGGGCCGACCACTGAGCACTGGAGGCCGCCTGTTCGTGTTCCTCCACGGCCAGTTGTGGCTGGGTTTGCACAATGTAGTCCCAGCGGTGCTCGCCGGTATCAGCCGGATTCTGCAGTGCCTGCCCTAGCCGGCCAAGTGCTGCGGTCTTGGCGGCTGCCGGCCCGGTAATCCAATCCCTTACTGGAGAATCCGGGTTTGCCAACTCGCTGCCCAGCGCAGTGAGGCCGATTCGAACCGCCCGTTGGTCCGCCACATCCTCCGCTGAGCTATCCAGTGCTACATCCGCCGACAACGTCACTAACCCCACTGCCTCCAGGTAACGCGCAATCCGGAGAGCCAGCTCCTGCTGCAGGCCAGTTGCTTCGGCCAGTTGATCCACTCGATCCGCGCCCTCATCAATCAGGCCAAAAATCCCCAAACCTACGGCTTGGCGCACCAGAATCGCCGACCCCATTTCGATGAGTTCATGCAGCTCAACCAGCGCATTACGGTGGCTCGTCACAGCCCCTGTCTCCGCCCCCTCACTGTCGCCCTGCGACGGAGTGCCCGTAACCTGCCCCGCACTCTCAGCCTGCGTAGCCGTCGCCCCTGCTTCCGATTGCACCGGTGCCATTGCGCGCCAGTACCCCGTAATCTCCACGTTTTCCCGCGGAATCCCCAGAGCTCGAACCCAGCGTCGGATCACCTTCAATCGCCCGGCCTCTCCCGCAGCCCATACATAGGGCATCGCAGCGGGCTCGGCCGCCCACTCTGGGTGTTCTCCGTACAACTCGGTAACTTTCGCCACGAAGTCCCCGCCCTCGTCTCGCACCTGCCAGTGAATGTCCACCTGTGCTTCGAACTCCAGTCGCTGGACATGTGCCCGCGTGGCTACCTCAATAATCGCCATTGCCCTATACCCGGCGGGCAAAGACTCTATACAGCGAGCAATCGCCGGCAGCGCCGTCTCGTCGCCCACCATCAGTAGCCACGGAGTGTGGGTGGGCAGCGCTGCGCAAGACTTCGGCCCTGCGATATACAGGGGATCTCCCGGTCGAGCTCGTGCGGACCAGTCCTCGGCCAGGCCTTGGCCATGCCGCGCGAAGTCTACGACGAGACGGCCCTGGGAGGCGTCGAATGAACGGACGGTATATGTCCGAAACAGATCTTTGACTTCCTCTTGCCATAGCACCGTCGCGTCCTCCCGTGTGATGGGGTGAGGGCGCTCCCCGGTGGCCGGGTCTGGGAAGATGATGCGGATATCGTCGTCGAAACCATCGCTGACTAGCGGGGGTGCGTCTACGCCGAACGCACTATGGGCGCGTAGTTGTTCGCCCGTCAGAGTAATGCGACGCATCCCTGGTGTGATGTCCTCGATGTCATCGACCTGCAGTTCGCGGATCGTAATGGGGTAGATTTCCCTGTCTCGGCTATTCCTCGCCATGGTCATTCCTTTCTCGTTTCTGGGTTGGCGGTGTGCGGTGGATCGGCATGCGGTGGGTCGGCATGCGCAGGGTCGATGCCTCTCGCCTCGGGTGCTGGCCGGTCAGCCGAACTCTTGTCCAGCACCGCGGTGCCCACTGCTGGAAAACGTTCTTCCAGCCATCGGCTTTCACCAGCTGCGCGTGCGTAAGTTCAAGTTCGCTCACCCGCACCGGATACGCCCCTGGACGGCGCCTCCACGCAGCAGCCGGATCCCACTGCGCAGAAGACAAGCAAAGTTCCTTGCGGGTCGGCGGGCGGCAGCGGGGAGGCGAGTGAGCGAACAAGAAAGGGCAAAAGAAAACACCCCACGCTGCCACACCGGGCGACACACTCGCGAGGGGTGCTGGAGAAAAAGAGACTAAGAGAGCTTTTTCAAGGTAGGCTTGACCTGCTCCAATACCCATGCACGGGACAGGGAGGTCGGCGTGTTCAGGCCGGCAACCACAGCCTCGTTACCCGCCAGGGTGGCGCCGGACTTGACCTGCGGCAGGTCTGAGTAGCCCGGGATCTTCTCCACCTCCGCGATGTCACCGGTGCGGTTATAGATCACCATGAAGTCCGCAGCCAGGGCGGAGACGTTTTCTGGCGACAGAGTCACGCGCCCCTGCTTTACCTCAATAGAGCCGTCGGTCAGATGTTCCGGGAATTTCATACCCAGGTCGTAGATGAAAGAGGCTCCTGGGTCCTTCGGGTCGGCCACAGCTCCAAAGGATCCCTGAGCGAACTGGGAGACCACACCGGTCTTACCCTCGATATTCGGCAGCTCGGACTTCGCATCGGTGAAGACCTTCTCATCCTGGTCGATGACTTCTTGAGCTTTATCTTCCTTGTTGAAGATCTTGCCGAGCTCCTTCAGCTGCGACTTCCAGCCGATCCCCTCACCCTCGGTGCCAATACCACCCAGAGTGGGCGCGATCTCGGAGAGCTGTGTGTAGTTATCCTCGGAGATCGTCCAGTAGTCCCCGACGATGAAATCCGGAGCAGCGGCAGCGATCTCTTCCTTCGGCAGAGTCTTGAAATCGGTCTGCTTGATAATCTCCACGCCGTCCAACTTGCCGTCGCGCCACGGGGCATTCATGTCCTTAGCAGACACCACCACGGCGGAGGGCTTGATGCCCATAGCCAGCAGGTTGTCGATGGCTGGACCAATGGCAACGACGCGCTCGGGGTTTACGGGGTATGTGTCTTCCCCCCTGGCGTGCTTGATGGTGACTTCGGAGGCATTATCACCGGAATTCGCTGCGGAGTTTGCGCCTGAGGAAGTATTTTCCGCCTTGCCATCTGTATCGGAGCTGCAGGCTCCCAACATCAGGGTAGTGGAGAGCACGGCGAGACTGAGCGCACGGACAACGATTGAGTTCTTCATCCTGAATGGGTTTCCATTTCACTAAACGAACAAGGTTAGGTAAGGCTACCATCACCCAGGGTAGGCTAACAAGGGTAATCCGAGACTTTTTAACTTAATTTGGATCGGGGAGGGCACGACGATCCAGCTTCCCATTACTGCTCAGCGGCAATGCCTGCAGAGCTGAAGCCATGTCCGACAACAACACGTCCAAACGGCCCCGGCTGAAACATCAACCCCGATTAAGACACCCGCGAGGTTGACAAAATATATCGGAACGCCTCCAAAAATGAAGCCTCGTATATTCCATTACACAGGCCTACAATCGCGGCCATGGAATCGAAGACGCTGACGTCACTGGTATTTGGAAATGTTGTGCTGGAATCGCAGATGACGAAGACGATTATCGTCGTCTACGCCGACGACATGCGGTCATGGTACTTTCGTCCGAGCCCGTATACGGAGCTCAAGGTGCCCCTCGATGAGCTGCAGGGGAAGCTGAGCAGAGAGCGCGCGGAACTCATCTCAGAGCGCATTTTTGATGGCGTCAAGCTGGAGCTCGAGGAAAGCTACTCCGGAGGCGTCGACCGCGCCCAAAAGGAGCTCTGCAGTTGGCTCCTGTGTGAGGAAGCAGCCGCTTAGACCAACGTCAAGCCGACCCGAGAGCCGACTTAGGCTCAATACGACCCGTTGGGCCATACGCCAACCGGCGATGCGCCCACTCGAACGGGCCAGGTTTGCCCCAAGCCTCAAGCAGAGCAGCGAGCAGCAGCGTCAGGACAAAGACCAGCAGACCGATACCAAGCTTGCCACTCACCGAAGCATCCGCACCTAGTCCGAAGCCAGCTGGGGTAACCAGAATGATGAAGAAGACCGACTGCGAAATGTAGCCCGACATCGAGCGCTTGCCTAGCGCTACGAAAGCATAGGCCCACCCGGGGACCCGGTTGTCGAGTCTCTCCGTGAGCAGTGCCAATATCGCCAGAATGCCAGGACCAGTAAGAAAGCCACAAGCCTGGTTCAGCATGAAGAACACTGGTTCCAGTTCAATTGGTAAAACGCCAGCGGCAGTAAGACCCCACGGAAGCCCCACAAAGACGATGACCGCGCCTGCGATGACAACCCAGGTGATGAGAGTGCGGCGGTGTGCAGAAACGTTGGCCAGCACGCCCTCCCGCGCCCAGATGTACCCGATGAGCAAGGCACCTACTAGCCCCACGAAGACGATGGGGACCTGCCCCAAGGCAGCAACCTCACCGCGCAGGTTGCGGGCGAAATAGTCGCCGAAGGTGACAAGGTCATCGGTCATCGGCCGCGAACTGGGCAGAGGATTGAAGTAACCAAAATAGGCTCCCAATGCGCCCGAACCGGCGAAAGCCGCATAGCCGCCAAAGAACCAGTAGGCAATGCGCCGCAGCGTGCGCGTCGAGAGCGTAAAGCACCGAGCCAACGCGATGCCCATGAGGCCATAGACCAGCATGATGTCCCCGTCGAAAAGCACGAAGCCATGTGCCAGACCAAAGACCGCCAGCAATCCGTAGCGGCGGATGAGCACACGCCGTGACTCTGTAGTGGTGTAGCCCTTGCGCTGCAGGCTCGCAGCAATGAGACCAATGCCGAAGCCCAACAGCATGCAGAACATCGGCAGGCCTCGCACACGTACAAACATGCCGGTGAACACCGCGGAGAAAATGTCTAAAGTGCTGCCGGGGCGCACACCGCCCACGGTGGAGCTGGGGCCTATCGACCACTCATTGACTACCCAGCTCTGCACAGCATTCGCCATGGCAATCCCCAAAAGCGCCGTGCCGCGCGCTAAGTCAGGAACGATAAGTCGTTGTCGTTTCTCCTGTATACACCCTATTTTACTCTTCTCAAGCATCTTCTAAGGGCAGTTTGACTAGGCTAAGCCCCATGCCTGAGCCACTCTCCTACTCCTCCGCCGAAGGGTTCCCGCAGCTGCACATGTCCCGTGTCATAGACGCCGATTTCGATATTGCCGCAGACAAACTGTTCCGCTGGGGCCCGCAGCGCAGCGGTCTTTTTCGGGTTCGCCCGAGCCACGCCACGGTGGAAGAAGGCGCGGAGGTCGGCCTCGGGTTGGGGCCGTGGGAGTTTCGCTGCCGAGTGGTGGATGTGTTCCACGAGGAGGGACGCTGCGGTTTTACCTACGGCACCCTCCCCGGCCACATTGAGCGCGGCGAGGAGACCTTCACCTTAGAACGCCTGCGGGATGGGCGCACGCTGCTGCTTGTCGACGCCTCCTCCCACCCCGCCCACCTAACCTTCCTGCGCCCGCTGCTCGATATACCCCGGCGCGCTCTGATCCGGTGGTTTTATCTGCGGGCGCTGGATGAGCGATAGGGATGGCAGCCGCTTTAGCCGCAGTCCCAGTCGAAGAGAACCTTGTCGAAGTTACGCGCGGCGAGGTCTTCGGGGTGGATGTAAAAGTTTCCGATTCCTCCATCACCCCATTCGAATGTGCCACCATTATCCGCCGTCGCGAGTGCGATGTGTTCATCGCTAATAGGAAGTTTGCTGGGGTTCCAGTAGGTAGCGTAGCCGCCGAGGCGAACCTCGCACTGCCCGTCCTCGAGGTTTACGCGCTCCTCTGATTCCTCAGCGGTGGGATCAACGCTGAACCCCTCGGCTTCAACGCTGGCCACAATCTCATCGAACAATTCCTTCTGGCCGTCCTTAGTATCGCCGGGGAGCTTCGTCGCCTCGATTGTGGTTTCCCCGTCGATAACGCGCCGCGTGATAATGCCCCAGCCGTATGTGTGAACATCCACCAGGTCCTCGCCGCGCCGCAGGAGAGCCCTAAGGTCGTTGTTCCAAAAGGCGGTGCGGCCGAACTCGTGCGCGTTTTCGGTAACGCTCAGCTCGCTCAGCTTCCCGTCGATAGTCGTAGCCTCCAGCGGTTCCTCCGCTGGGTGCTCTCCTGAATCCTCTACTTCCTCCGGCACCTCGCCTACGTGTGGGGCGGAGATGTCTTCAAGGTATCGAGCGAAGGGCGTGGAAGTGCGTTCACCTGTCGCCACATACTTGTTACAGAGTTCCATTCCCCATCCGTACTCACCGGGTACGAAAAGCTGAAGGAGGCCGGAGGTAGGGAAACCGGGAAGCGGTTCAAACTCAGCGAAGTTGAACTGGGCAATAAAGAACATGGGCTCGTCGTCGTACTCGGGGTACGGCGCGTGCTCTGGCAGGTACGGGGTTCCGCACAGCTTGGAGGTGGTAGGCGAATCTGGGCGGGCGCTTTCCGCAAAGTCGATGATCGGGCGCGTGGGGACACTGTCGAAGGAATACTTCAGGGCATAAAAGTCGTCTTCTGCTGTCATGGGGCGATTTTAAAGAAGAATCATGCAGGTAGCTCGGGGGATATTCCCCACCGCCTTTTCGAAGGCAAGCGGCACGCAGGCGTTCAATGTAGCTTGGCTCACATGGAAAACACGTCACGCTTCTCTCTAACGCCCCTGTTAACGGCGTTGATCGCTGTTCTTGGAACAACCGCTCTTGCCGTTGTATCAGGCCTCTTTCCAGTAGCCTCTGCTGAAGAAGAGACGAATGCCCCCAGTTCCTCTTCCAGCACCATGGCTCCGACCATGGTGGTCTTCGATTCCTCCGGTTCCATGATCACCAACGATGCCGGCGGGCAGACCCGCATTGATGCCGCCAAAGATGCCGCCCGCACCTTCATCACGGAGGCTGGTGACGACGCCCCTCTGGGGCTTGTCACCTATGGTGGCAACACCGGCGAAGCCCCCGAAGATGAGGCGGCCGGTTGCCAGGACATCACCGTAGTAACACCACCCGAGGCCGGTAACTCTGAGAAAATGATCGCCCATATGGATGGCTTGCAGCCACGTGGTTTCACCCCCATCGGCGAGTCCCTCCGCAAGGCCGCCGCTGAGCTACCAAAGGAAGGCCAGCGCAGCATCATCTTGGTCTCCGATGGCGTTGCCACCTGCACCCCGCCACCCGTGTGTGATGTGGCGAAAGAGCTGAAAGAACAGGGCATCGACCTAGTCATCAACACCGTCGGCTTCAACGTTGAGCCCGAGGCACAGCAGGAACTGCAGTGCATTGCCGACGCCACCGGCGGGACCTACGCCGACGCCTCCGACGCCGATAGTTTGGCCAAGGAACTCAACCGCGCAGCACCGCGCACCTTCAACGCCTACGAGTCAGACTTAGAGGAGATCGAAGGCGGCGAAACCGAAGGTTCCCCGGCCAAGGTAGGCCGTGACGTAGAGGCCTTTTCCACCACCCTTCCACCGACGGAAGGTAAAGGGCACTCCGCTGAATCCACCACCTACTTCACCACCCCCATTGCTGAAGGCGAGCACGTGGTGATTAGTGCCAACACGACGCAAACACCAAGCATCAACAACTTCCGAAAAGGTGGATCATTCCACTTAGGTATTGATTCAGCCGAGCTATCCTGCAAGCTCGACACCGCTACCGCTAATGACCTCGGCCCGAACCAATACCAAACAGCAACCTTGTATAGCACCCAAGGCGGTGAAGAGGGCTGCAACTCCGATGAGCTTGCCTTCGCCATCGAAAGAAATGGTGACTGGAAGCAGGACGAAGAATTGGGGGTGGAAGTGACCATCACCCGCTTTGGCGAGCCGGACATGGAGGGCCAACCAGATCCGGCCGAGGAAAAGACCGAACCCGGCCACGTCACGGCTTCCGGTGGCGCCACTGAGGTTACTCCCGGAACGTGGTTCACCGACGCTGCTGAGCTCACCCCACAGCAGCCGGTACGCGCACAGATTGTGCCTGGCGAAACCCACTTTTATCGCATCTCTGCCGAACACGGGCAACAGGTTGCCGGCACGGTCTCCATGGTCGAAGAGGCCGATGACTTTGACAACAATGGGCCGGGTGACTCCCTCGTTCTTACCGGCTACAACGAAGCACGCGCAAAAATTGATCTGGAGGGTTCCCGCGCCGTCGTAATTAAAGACGGCACAATCGATTTCAGTTACCCAGCACCGATCCTCTTTGCCAACCGCTATGGAGGTTCGCACAACGATGGTTCTGGGACTCCGGAAATCGAAAAAGTGTGGCAGGGCGGCGAGCAATACATCGCTGTTAACTACGAGCAGCTCCTGACCGAGCAAGAAATCGACGAAAACACCCAGTTGCCGGTGCTTACTTATGACCTCGTGGCAGACGCCATGGGCGATCCCGTTCCGGAGCCGACCTTTGCGCCAGTCAAACTCGAGACCGAGAAGCCCTCTGCGCCAGCAGAAAAAGAAGATAAAGAAGACACGGAGAACCGCGCGCAAGACAACGATGACTCATCGCTCTTCTCCGGATTCCCCTTCCTTTTGGTGGGGCTTGGATTGCTAGTCTTGTTCGGTCTCGTTATCGCTCTGGTTGTCGTAATTAGAAGCCTGAACCGCTAACCGCTCTCCCGAAGAACGTCATTCACGGTAAATAGTGCCCCGAATCTTCAAGATTTCGGGGCTTATTTACGGTGACTGTCGTGACGTAGTACTCCACCCTGCAGGGCACCACCTCCGCTACTGAAGCGGAGCCATCGCGTGTCTTAAAGTGTGCGCAACCGACAACGCCGTAATGGCTGAGGTTTTGGGATTTACGGGACTGGGAGCAGATTCGCTAACCAGAGAGAACTTACCGGCAGAGCCTGATACCTCGATGTCATGACGTGTTCTAATCAGATTCGGAGAAGCAATGAGCTCAACCGATACGCGCTCAAGTGAACGCGCAAGTAACTCGTCATCGCTGGGGCCTTTGCCGCGAGTCGCCCAGGCAAGGGCGACGGAAACATTGACGTTGCCAGGGAATTTTGCAATCGCGTCACTAGGGCTGCCACTGAAAAGTAGAAACGGTTCTGTTGCGTTTTCTAGTTGCGCGCGCTCGTCATCATTCATCCAGCCTTGAATGAGGGCTTCGGCTTTCTTGGTCGTTCGAATCTTTACGGTGTCCACGGCATTCGACTCTGCAAGCGCTGCCCACAAATCAAATCCGCCGATCGCACCAGAGGTGACATGCACTTTTCCAGGCCCAGACAACAGTGTTTGGCGCGCATCAGGATCGGCCAAAGCGCCTACTGAAGTCAACACCAGATCCTTGCTACGTGTAATCACCGCCGGTCCGTGTTCTTTCGCCGCCGCAACGCCTGCGCATTCAACCACGATATCGTGGGCATCGATGAGCCTGGGAAGGTTGTCATCGTAAAGGGATACTCCCAAGGCGCCGCGTTCTCGGTGCGGGGCAGCATCACGAACAAATGCACTGACTTCGAATTCCGATGGGTCAAAGAGTGACACCAATTGACGCCCGATTGCGCCAAACCCAAGGAGCAATACTCGTGGAGCCGAAGCAGACATGACAATCCTCCATTACCTTGCGATTTATACGTGACCCCACTCTATCCACTTAGCTCTTGCCACAGGATTCCTAGACACAAACATCGTTCCGCAAATCGGGGTTCCGCCCCGCTAGTCGAAAACGAAGAAGTCCCACCAGCCATGTTGACTGGTGGGGTTCTGGAAGTTGGTAGCGGGGGCCGGATTCGAACCGACGACCTCTGGGTTATGAGCCCAGCGAGCTACCGAGCTGCTCCACCCCGCGTCGAGATGTACTTCCAAACATCAAGCGCTCTGCACACTGTCCCGTGTGCCGGCGACGGATGTAACTATACAGACACCATGGCGCCTACCCAAATCCCCTGGGCAGGCGCCATTTCATAGGTAAGGCGCCGGGCTGTTGTACCGGCGCCTATCCAGACTTACTGAGACTGCAGCGAGCGGTAGTCCTCTACTGCCTTATCGAGCTCGTCCAGGGCCTTGCCGTACTCCTCAAAGGAACCGTTCTTAGCCTTGTCCACGCCGTCGAGAGCCTTGTTGATAGCGTCGATAGCCTCACCTTCGCTAGATGCCTTCGGAGCGGAGGCCGGTGCAGAAGCATCGGAGTCCTTAGCGTCTTCCGCATCCTTCTTCTCGCTATCGGTGGATTGCTCGTCCTTCTCCGTCTGCTTGCCGGAGTCACCTTCGATTTCGGTGATGTCCTGGGCAGCCTTCGGGTCGATGCCCACCTGCTCCAGGGCCTCACCAATCGTCGGGGCATAGCCCACGCGGCCCTTATAGGAGACCAACACACGCAGCAGCTTCGGGAAGGCAGACTCCTGGCCCTTGCGCTGCGAGTAGATCGGCTCCAAGTAGAGGATCTCTCCCCCACCCACCGGCAGGGCCAGCAGGTTGCCGTTCTTTAGATCATTCGAGCCCTGCCACAGCGTGCGGTCACGAGCCACCTGGTCAGAAGACATCATGGCGTCCTGCGCCTGCTTCGGACCTTGGGTCTGGGTATTCGTCGGCAGCACACGCACGGTGATATCACCGTAGGTATCCGGGTCGGAGGACACCGCCATGTGTGCAGAAAGGAACTGACGGTTCAGACCGCGGTAGGAGGTGATGAGCTGGAAGCTCGGCTTGTTGGTCTCCGGGTCGGAAGCCAGCACGTAGTACGGCGGCTGGTTCAAGCCCTGGGACTCACCAGCGGTCGGATCCTCCGGTACGGACCAGAAGGCATCGTTGTTGAAGAAGACGCCCGGGTCATCCACGTGGTACTTGGCCAGCAGGTTGCGCTGTACCTTGAACATGTCCTCCGGGTAGCGCATGTGCTGACGCAGCTCGTCGGAGATCTCCGACTCGGGCTTGACGACGCCCGGGAAGACACCCTCCCAGGCCTTAAGCACGGGGTCTTCGGTGTCGAACTCATAGAGGTCGACGGTGCCATCGTAGGCGTCGACAGTCGCCTTCACCGAGTTACGGATATAGCCCACCTGATCGTTGACCAAGCGCTGCGTCGTGCCCGTGGGGTTCTGCGCATCCTGGGTGGTCTCCGTCAGAGAGGTGCGCTGCGAGTACGGCAAAGAATCCAAGGTGGTGTAGCCGTCGACGATCCACTTGATGCGGCCGTCGATGACCGCCGGGTAGGTGGAGGAATCCGTCGTTAGCCAGGGAGCAACCTTCTCCACGCGCTCGCGCGGGTCGCGGTCATAGAGCAGCTTGGACTCCGGCCCCACGCGGTCCGAGAGCAGGAAGTTGAGTTCCTGGTACTTCAGCGCAAAGGCAGTGCGGTCAACAATGTTGCCGATGTCGACGCCACCCTTACCGTCATAGGTGTAGGTAGAGGTATCGGTGTCATACTCGACGGCCTCATCACCGGTCTTGCCCACGATGGCGTAGTCCATTCCATCCTGGGCGCTAGCGATCACCGGGCCGAAATAGGTTCGCGGCTGGTCCACCTTGATACCGAGGGATTCTTCAGCATTCTGGGTTTCGCCCTCACCTTCGGCGTCCTTACCCGCCTGGGTCTGCAAGTCAGCCACCGTGAAGATGGGGAAACCACCACGGGCCGAACCGGCATCACGAGCTACCTCATCGACTGTGTTGGCCTGCGCCGCAATGAAGCCATTGCCGTGGGTATACACGGTGTGGCGGTTAATCCAGTTCTGCTGGTTCTCCTGCAGCTCGTTCGGATCCAGCTCGCGGGCTGCAACCACGAAGTCGCGGAGTTCGCCATCGATTTCATAGCGATCCATCGCCAGCGTCTCTGGGAAGCCGTAGAAGTTCTTCAGCTGCTGCATCTGGGTGAACGTCGGCGCCAAAATATCCGGGTCCAGCAGGCGCAGGTTGGAAATGGTGGAGTCATCGGAAGCAACCTTGTCATCGGCGACGTCCTCCGCGCCCCAGTTCTCCTCGTAAGTCACCTTCTCATCGGTGAGGCCGTAGGCAAAGCGAGTGGACTCGATGTTGCGGGAGATCGACTCCGCCTCTTTAGCCTGGCGGTTCGGGTTCACGGAGAAACGCTCCATGATGAGCGGCCAGCCCTGGCCGATGACCAATGAGGACAGAACCATGAGCACCACGGCCAGGCCAGGGATACGCAGGTCCTTAATGACCACCGCAGAGAAGATTGCCACGGCCACGAACACGCCGATGATCATGAGAATGATCTTTGCCGGCAGGTAGGCATTGATGTCCGTGTAGGAACCACCCGTAAACAGCGAATGCTGGTTGTACAGCAACTCGTAGCGCCCCAGCCAGTAGCCAGCCACCTGGAGCAGCATCCAAATGCCACCAGTCACGGCGAGCTGGGTGCGGGCCGCCTTCGACAACGAACCACGCACGCCAGCGGCGCGATTGCCCAAGCGAATGCCGCCCAAAATGTAGTGCCCCACAAGTGCGATGAGGAAGCACACGGCAACCAGCATGGAGGCGGCGCTAACCAGCATTGACCACACCGGCAAGCGGAAAGCGTAGAAGCCAAGGTCGTGATTGAACTGCGGATCCGTCACCCCAAAATCGTGGGAATTGAGGAAGAGCATGACGGTCCGCCAGTTGGCTTGCCCCAACAGGCCGGAAACGACGCCAACGAGCACCGGGATGACCTTGAGGAAGACACTCATCGTGCTCTCAATGGACTTGCGGTACTGATAGACGGGGGAATTGAAATCCGCCATGTCCATCGAGTCACCGCGCCCCCGCCACACAATCAGGCCCGCAACGTACGTAATAGCCGCTGCTACGAGGCCGAAGAGGATGAAGAGGACGATGCGCGTGATCAAGGTCTTGGTGAAGACCCCACGGTACTCAATCGCGCCGAACCACTTCCAATCCGTATAGAAGCCCACCAACATGGGGCCAATGAACAAGAGGACCGCGATGATGGCGACAACCCACGAGAGAAATTTGGGCGGCCGTTTCATCGGGGCGGCGGGTCGGTTGAGTCCGGAAGCCAACTCCAGCTCCAATCAAGTGTCGTGCGAATATAGAGGTATCAAGCTTCTAGTCTAGAGAAGCACTATGACCGTCAACGAACAAGGACGCTTATGAGTTCCCAACCTTCCTCCCAGCCCGCTGTACACCGCGCGCTCAACAAGGCCATGCGCGAAGCCGTGGACTTCATCCACGCCGAGGGCTGGGATGCGCCTCCTACCCTTTTTGCTCTCGTCCCCACTGAGCTGGTGGCCGCACAGCTCGGTGACGTCGACGACTCCTCTCCCCTCACGCTCGTGGTGCAAGAGTTGCCGGAAGGCATCGAGCCGGGTTCCGAGCACCTCGCGGACTACGTCTCCCGCCTGGCCTGGCCACAGGAGATCGCCGGGGTCATCCTGGCACAGGAGATCACGTTTAAGGACACCTCAGACGCCGCGCTTGGCGACGCCCGCCCCGCCCGCCTCTTCTCCGGGGTATTGCGCGCTACCGCTATGGACGGTGGCTCCGCGGACGGCACCACGGAGTTCGAGGAGAACGGCGCCGAGCTGACCCTGCTGCAACTGCGTCCAACCGAGGAGGAGCTCGCGGAAGCCGGCCCCTTCGCGGAAGATGATATTCAGCTGCGCGGCGGTCCGAATGTGGCACCGGGGGTCATCGCTGCCTTGCGCTACGGGTTGGAGCAGGATCCGGAGGAAATACTCTAATCGACTAAACTCAGAATGCAGTGGCCATTAGCGCTCAGCTCTCGGGGCTGGGCACGCAATTGATAGAGGAGTCTCTCGTGCGCTTGACATCCCGCTTCACCGCCGCAGCTTCGGCCGTGCTTGCCACCGGCTGCCTGCTCACCGCATGTGGGAAGGACGATGTGCCCTCCCCTGAGCCGGCACCTGCGAGCGAAGCAACCACCGCCGCGGAGAAGACCAGCGCGCCGGCCCCGGCCACCTCCGCCGAGGAATCCGAGACGACTACTCCCGCCACGTCCGAGTCTGCTGACAGCTCGGAGGCCGAGGATGAATCCGCGACAGCAGGAAGCTCCGTTGCTCGGAAGGACAAAGACAAAGACGCCAGCGAGTCCGCTGAGCCCAGCGGAGACTTCAATGAATCCGTGGAGCAGGCTTATGAGATCTTCGGTGGCCTCGTGCCGGAAGAGATCTTCGCACAATTCGACCGCTGCGATCCCAATGGCGTGACGGATTCTTTCAACTGCTCCGGATCGGAGGTAGGCCAGTTCCAGTTCTTCAAGTCGAAGACCAAGGCTTCCCAGACCACCCAGGTGCTCACCGAGCTGCGCAGTTCCCGCGTCATCGAGGACAGCGGTAGCCGCGTCGTGGGCTGGTCCATGCTGGGCAACACGGCCATCCTCACCGTGGTTGATAACGATGAAGGCCTCATCATGCAGCAGATGATCTCCACGGACCAGGACGATCCGGAAGAGCGCCTCAAGGAGCTCGGCCTGGTCTAAGAGCTAGCCTTCGCAGGTCGCGACGGGCTTGCCCTCTGCAAAGTTGTGCATGGCCTCGATGGCATCATCCAGCGTGTGGACCTTGGCCACCACCATGTCGCCCGTTTTGCGGCTAACCGCCTCCGCGCAATTATCGGCTGGGGCGAGGAAAAGCTCGGCGCCCGCCTCCTGCGCTGCATTTACCTTATGGACGATGCCACCGATGGGGCCGACCTCTCCGTCCTCGCCGATAGTGCCGGTGCCGGCAACGAAGCGGCCGCCGGTGAGGTCCTCACTGGAAAGCTTGTCAATCACCGCCAGCGTAAACATCATGCCGGCCGAGGGCCCGCCAATGTCCTGCAGGTTATAGTCCACCGTGATGTCCTCGGTGGGCACCGAGGTCATGAGGATGCCTAGCAAAGCCACATCCCCTTGCTCTGGGTGGGAGCCAAGGGTCACGCGGACTGTCTTTTCCTCGCCCTTGCGAACGATCCCTAGCTCCACCTCATCGCCAGGCTGAAGAGCACGAATCTTCTCTTGCACTTGGCCAGGCTCCGTGACCTTGTCACCGTTGACGGTGGTGATGATGTCGGCGTCGTCAAGCGCGCCTGCTGCGGGGCCATCGTCGAGGACTTGTGCGACCTCAATCCGCACGGGCTTGTCCAGATAGTCCATGGCGGCGACCGTGGCCGCTGACTCGGACTGGGTAAAGGCCTGCTGATTGGCCTCCTGAACCTCCTTATCTGTCTTGCCCTGCGGGATAACATTCTCGATGGGGACGATGGTGTCATCCGTCAACAGCCACCGGCCCAGGGCCTGGGCTAGCGTCATGTTGGTGCGCACAGAGACCGTGGTCATGTTGAGATGCCCCTGCGGCTGAAACGTTTCCGGGGCTTCGACGTTAACGACAGGCTCCCCTTCCACCTCGCCCAAGGTATCCACGGTAGGCCCCGGTCCTTCGGCGGCATAAGGAACCGACAGGGTGATATCGGTGCCGGGGATGTGGTCGACGCTGAGCAGGGCTCCCGTCAACACCACCGGAATGGCTCCCCACGTGAGGGTGGACAGGCGGCGGGCTCGGGGGTTCTGCGGGGTTTTCACGGAGGATCAGCCTACAGCCTTAGGCTGCCTGTTCGCTCTCAGCGTTGCCGTGGTCCTAGAATCCGCGCTAGGAAACCTAGTAGATTAGGGCCCATGAGCAACGGATTCGGTTTTTCCTTCCCCAATAACGACGATGACGATGATAACGATCGTCGCGACCAGAACCCGTTCGGCGCCTTCGGCTTCAGCGCGGGCAACGGTGGCCTAGGAGACCTGTTGAATCAGTTCGGCCAGATGCTGTCCGGCATGGGTTCCTCCATGAACTCCCCGGAGGGTGCTGGCCCGGTCAACTATGACTTGGCCAAGCGCATCGCGCACCAGCAGATCTCCCGCGATAAAGAGGTCAGCGAGCAAGACCGCACCGCTGTGCAAGAAGCCGTGCGGCTGGCAGAACTGTGGCTGGATGATGCCACGATTCTGCCCACCGCGTCCGGCACCGTGACCGCGTGGAATTCCGCGCAGTGGCTGGATGAGACGCTGCCGATGTGGCAGCGCATGGTCACTCCGGTAGCCGAACACATGAATTCCGCGCAGTTGGAATCCCTACCGGAGGAGGCCCGCGAGATGATGGGCCCGATGACCTCGATGATGAACTCGATGTCTGGCATGAACTTCGGGATGAAGCTCGGCCACGCCCTCGGTGACCTAGCTGCGCAGGCGTTGACCGGTTCTGACTTCGGCTTGCCTGTCTCCCCCGCAGGCACCACCGCACTCTTGCCGCACAATATCCAGGCCATCGCGCGCGATCTCAACGTTCCGGGCCAGGAAGTACTCGTCTACATCGGCGCCCGTGAGGCCGCCCGCCAGCGCCTGTTCAAGCACGTGCCGTGGTTGGTCGAGCGCCTCGTCTCCTCCGTTGAGGAATACGCCATGGGCTTGGTCATCGACACCTCCCATATCGAGGAAGCTACCCGCGAGCTCAACCTGGAATCCGGTGACCCGCAGGCCATCCAGGACGCGATGAACAAGCTGCAGGGCATGGACCTGTCCCCGCGGATCACCTCCCGCAACGCGGGAGCGGCTTCCCGCTTGGAGACCCTCCTGGCACTCGTCGAGGGCTGGGTTGAACACGTGGTGACCGAGGCACTGGGAGAGCGCATCCCGTCTACGAAGGCAATGACTGAGGCGTGGGCGCACCGCCGCTCCACTGGCGGCTCCGCGGAGAAGGCCTTCTCCCAGGTCGTCGGCATCGAGCTCAACGCCCCGAAGGTGGAGGCCGCCGCTGAGCTGTGGCGCCGCGCCACCGTCGCGGTGGGCGCCGATAAGCGCGATTCCGCCTGGGACCACCCGGATCTTCTGCCCACGGCGGATCACCTGGAGAACCCGGCGTCCTTCATCGACGGTTTGCTCGATGACAATCCTGATGAGGGCTTTGAGGCAGAATTCTCCAAGCTGGAGGAGATGCTTCGCCAGCAGGATGCCGGGGACGATGCCAGCGATAACACCAGCGACAGCGCTGGTGAGGACACAGACGCCGACGGCGGCGAGGACAAAGAGGACGGGCCGGAAGAAGAGAACTAGCGGAAACGCTGGTAAGCCTCAAGGTATCCTTTCGCGCGCTCTGCTTTGGGCGCGCGGTCAGCCCACTCCCAGAAGTCCGGACCATGACCCGGGATGAAGGTGTGCGTCAGCTCGTGGATGATGACCGCATCGAGCACATAGTCGGGGACGTCCTGCAGCCGGTCAGAAATCCGAATATCGCCCGTTGAGGTAGTGCAGCTACCCCAACGGGATTTTTGGTTGCTGACCCACCGAATGGATCCCACCGTGGCGCGGTCTTCCAAATAGCGAGTGTTCAAGGTGCATGCGCGGGCAGCGAGAGAGGCATCGGAACGCTGCGACGAGGTGTGCTTCTTACGCACCTTCGCCACGATCTCATCCACCGCTTTCTGCTCTTCTGCTGCCGACATCCAGGCAGGAATGCGCACCTCGAGAACGCCATCAACAACGCGGGCTTGAACGGTGCGACGGCGCCGGGCGGAGCGGATGACACGGACCTCGGGATTGCTCGACATGACAGGGCATTCTACCTGTGGTGCAATGATGGCTAAGCACAGCTGGGGTGGGTCATCAACGGGGAGGAAACCATGTCTGCACAGACGTACATGCTGGCGCCGGAAACCACAATCCTGGAGCGCGAACCCGGAATGCTCCAGTGTGGCATGGATGCCACGCGCGTCGGCGTGTTCGAGGCCCACCCGCAACTGGCACGCCTGCTCAACCGGTTGCGCACCCCGCTGACCCGGCAAACCATTGAAAAATCCATCGAGAATACGGGCACGAGCCCGTCCGCTGCCCGCAGCCTGGTTGATGATCTGATCAGTTACCGCGTTCTATGGCCAGCGCCCCAGCCCCAGCGCGTGGCCGTGCTGGGTACGTCGGCCCTCGCCAATGAGCTGCGCGATGTCCTCCTTAACGATTCCTTCCAGCCCCGCTCCCCTCTCCACAGCGAAACACCCTCCGAGTACATCGCGAACGTGGCCGGGTACCTGCCGATCGTGGCCGTCGACATGTTGGACGGCGCGACGGAATGGGCACAAGCCCTGCACAAATCCTCGGCGACGTGGCTACCGGTATCGATGCTGGATGCCCGCGGCATCATCGGTCCGGTCCGCGTAGCCGGCGCGGGGCCTTGCCCACTGTGCGCGCATCTGCACCGCATCGATGCGGACGAGCAGTGGCACGAGGTGGCGCGCCGCGCCGCCGCGGTAGAACCGCCGGGGGATCCGATCGTGCGCACCGCAATAGTGATGCATGCTGTGGTCACCATCCGCCGCCTTTTGGGAAGGCCCGCCCCGCCCGGGGCTCCCGGCGGCAAGCCGTTAGCCGGGGAGCTTAAGGAGATAGACCCCTACGGGATCGAGCAACACCGGCTGTTGATGGAGCACCCACGCTGTACGTTCTGCGCCGGTGCCTAACCCCGGGTAGAGGCGATGATCTGCAACACCTCCGCGCCGTAGCGCTCCAGCTTGGAGGGGCCTACCCCGGAGATGTCGAGCAACTCGGCCTCGCTGGCGGGAAGCGCCTCCGAGATGGCTTGCAGGGTGGCATCGGAAAACACGACGTAGGCAGGAACCTGGGAGTCCTTAGCAACGGACGCGCGCCAGGCGCGCAGCGCGTTGAAGACATCCTCATCGCCCTCATATTCGCACCACTCGTGGCGCCCCAGAACCTTTTCGGCGGGACTGCTGAGCTGGCCCGAGCACACGCGGCAGCGGCGCGGGCGATAGCGACGGTTCGATGACTGGCTCTCCTCGATTCCCGGCACCACGCCGTCAAGGAAGCGAGTTCGCTCACGCGAAGCCCGCGAACCGGTCGTCTTGGCTAACGCCCACGACAAAGCCAGGTGCTCGCGCGCACGGGTAATGCCGACATAGAACAGCCGGCGCTCCTCCTCCACGTGCTCATCGCCGGCCTTGATGGCGTGGTTAATGGGCAAGAGTTTTTCGGTGAGGCCAACGAGGAAGACCGCATCCCACTCCAAGCCCTTGGCAGCGTGGATGGTCGCTAGGGTCACGCCCTCCATCGTGGGGTTGTGCTTGTTTTCGGATCGGCGGTGCAGCTCCCCCAGCACGCCAGGCAGGTCGATCCCTTCGTGGTCCTCCACGATCTGCGCGATGAGATCCACTAACGCCGTGAGCGACTGCCAGCGCTCACGCGCCTGCGCGCCCTGCGGCTCCGTGGCGGACAGCCCCAGCTCCACGAAGGCCGCACGTGCCACGGCCACAGGATCATTCGGCAGATCATCACGGCGCGTGGCAGCGATGAGCACGCGGATGGCCTCCAAGATCTCTGGGCGGCGGAAGAATCCCTCGCCGCCGCGGACTTGGTAGACCACTCCGGCGTCGGCAAGCGCCTGCTCAAACTGCTCTGATTGCGCGTTGATGCGGTAGAGAATTGCGATTTCGGAAGCCTTCACGCCCTGGTTGAGCAAAGTCAGAACCTGGCCCGCGACCTCCTTGGCTTCGATCTCCTCAGACTCATAGGCCTTAAAAGTGGGCTCGGGGCCAGGCTCGCGCATACCTTGCAGCTCCAGGCGGGTCCCCGCCGCGCGGCCCGTGGCCTTCGAGATGACCTCGTTGGCCAAATCCGTCACCTGCGGAGTGGAGCGGTAATCTCGCTGCAGCTTTACCACCGTGGCCTGCGGATACGTGCGGGAAAAATTCAGCAGGTACTCCGGGGAAGCTCCGTTGAAGGAATAAATGGTCTGGTTAGCATCGCCCACGACCGTCAGGTCATCGCGCTCCCCCAGCCAGGCCTCCAGCACGCGCTGTTGCAGCGGCGTCACGTCTTGGTACTCATCGACGACAAAGGTGCGGTACTGCTCACGGAAGACCTCCGCCACCGCAGGTACGTTCTCGATGGCGCCCGCGATGTGCATGAGCAAATCATCGAAATCAAGGTACATGAGATCCGGGGTGGCCTTCATGTCCTCGTAGCGGCGGAAGACCTCTGCCACCTTGGCCGGATCCCCCGGTGCTTCGCGGTCCGTGGACTCGATGACGCCGGGATAGCCCTCGGGGCTAATCAACGAAGACTTCGCCCATTCGATTTCCCCCAGGAAGTCACGGATGGTGTCCTTGTTATTGTCCAGACCGAGCGAACGCACCGCACGTGCAACCAGGCTGAACTTATTATCGATGAGCTGCCACGGCAGATCCCCGGCGACCTGCGGCCAGAAGTACTTCAGTTGGCGGCGCGCCGCGGCGTGGAAGGTTTGAGCCTGCACTCCCCCGACACCCATCTGGTTGAGACGCTCGCGCATTTCACTCGCGGCACGAGAGGTAAAAGTGACGGCCAGAACACGCTGCGGGTTGACGAAGCCCTGATCCACCATGTGGGCGATGCGATAGGTGATCGTGCGAGTTTTGCCCGTTCCGGCACCGGCCAGGATGCAGACCGGGCCGCGCGGCGCCGTGGCGGCGGCCCGTTGGTCTTCATCGAGCAGGGACAGATCCGGTCTCATCACCGTGGAACCACTCCATAATCATCGTGTGTGCAATTGAGCCCTGGCGGGCAATGGTCATTGTTGGAAGCTCGGCGCGGGACACCCACCGCACCTCAGCGAGCTCGTCGTCAGTATCGCACACGGGCTGGACATCCTCCGTGACCGCGGAAAAGCCCACCATCAACGAACCGCTCGGCGGCCACGGCTGTGAACCCCAGTACTTGACTGACTCCACGCGGCGGCCGGTCTCTTCCAGTGCCTCCCGGATCATCGCTTCTTCGAGGGTCTCACCGGGATCCACATAGCCGGCAATCAAGGAGAAGAAGTTAGGACGGTGGCGGTTACGAGCCAACAGGATTTGGTCCGAGTCTGCGTGACGGATAATACCGATGACGGCGGGATCAAGGCGTGGGAAGACGAGGCGCTCGCCGTCGCGCCCCACCGCCCCGGGCGCGGGATAAGACAGCTCGCGGCCGCTGCGCGGATCAAAGCGCGCTTCCCGACGGTTACGGATCAGATGCAGGGCTTTGAGGATGTCGCGCTGACCGTTAAAGAAGGTGGCATCACGCAGCGCGCCGAGCCGCTCGGCGGCCTCGGTGCCCAGTAGGAAAGCATGGATGGCCCCGGCCGTGACCACGATGTCCCCCGCCGGCTCAGCCAGAAAGACCGGCTGGCCCTGTGGCGTAACCGGGACGCGGCCGGTCTCGGTGACAGGAAGGAACATTAGTTGCCTTCGTCCTCGTCTTCATCGGAATCTTCCGCGGCCTGCTGCATCTCGTGCTTGATATAGAGCAGGCGGTCACCGGGCTTGAGCGCGTACGCATCTGCCGTGTCGACGCGGTGCAGCTCGTTGTTGCGCAAGACGGCCAGGACAATGTCGGCCAGGTGGCGCGGGTTGGAGCCCACCTCGAATTCGCGCACCGCGCGCTCCGCCACGGAGAAACCCTCATTTGGTGAGAGGAGATCCTCCATCATCTCCACCACGGTTGGCGTTACGGTAGCAAGGCCCAGCAGGCGGCCGGCCGTCTCCGCCGAGGTCACCACCGAATCAGCGCCGGATTGGAGGAGAAGGTGGCGGTTTTCAGATTCACGCACAGACGCGACCACCTTGGCCTTAGGGTTAAGCTCGCGCACGGACAACGTACACAGCACCGCGGTATCGTCCGTGGACGGAGTCACCACCACGGAGGAGGCGTGCTGCGCACCGGCGATGCGCAGGACGTCCTGCTTGGTTCCGGAGCCATAGATGGTGACGAGGCCGTGGTGCTCGGCACTGGCTAGGGCCGCACGGTTATTGTCTACGACCACGATTTGGGAGGCTGGGACGTCGTCGGCGATCAGCGCGGCGACCGCACCGGCGCCCTTGGTGCCATAGCCGATGACGACGGTGTGGTTACGCAATTGCTTTCTCCAATTCTGGATTTCAAACGTGCGACGGGCTCGATCCGTCAGAACCGACAAGGTAGCACCGACCAACAAAACAAGGAAGAGCAGGCGGGCCGGGGTGACGATAATAAGGTTAATGAAACGCGCGGTGGGGGTCACGGGGACAATATCGCCGTAGCCCACAGTGGTCAACGACACCGCTGAGTAATAAGCGGCATCCAAGAAAGACAAATCCTCGCTATACCCGTCACCGTCGAAAAAGACGATGATGGTGACAAAGACCATCAGCCCCATGGCCCATATCACGCGGCGCGCCAGTTGCTTCCACGGGCTGGTGCTTTGCGTGCGCGGAATCGTGATGACATCGAGCAACGCGTGGTCAGGCTGCGAGGTCAGCTCAACCTGCGATAAAAAACGCGACGTAATGCGTTTTCTTAAGTGCTTGGGCACGAAGCGCCAACCTCCCTAGATGATGCGGATTTCCTCGTGAGACTACCTTAGACTCAACCCTGGTGGCGTGGAAACTGCAGAGCTTAAAAGCTCAGCCAGCCGTGCTCCAGTGGGCAAGTCATCCGGCTCCAAAAGGTAGTTCTCATGCACATAGAAGAACGCCGCGCGGACGGTCTCCACGCCGTGAATACGCCGCCATGCCTCCGCGTACACGGCGAGCTGAATCTGCGCCGAGTTCAGTGCAGCGCCCTGGGGGCGACGGCCAGTCTTCCAGTCCACGATGAGCCACGAGCCATCCGGCTGCTGGAAAACCGCGTCCATGCGGCCGCGGACTACCGAGTCCCCAATGGTGATCTCAAAAGGCGCTTCCACATAGGCAGGCGTGCGCTGCGCCCACTCCGAAGCTAGGAAAGACTCTTTGAGTGATTCCAGGTCGTGGTCCGGCTCATCGTGGGAGCCGGGCAGCTCGTCCTCCCCCAGCAAGGCAGGCGCCCCAAACCGATCCTCCAGCCAGGCGTGGAAGGCGGTGCCGCGCTTGGCATAGGAGTTGGGTTTGAAGGGAATGGGGCGGCGCTGGCGGCGGGCAAACTGAGTGGGATCCGCTGACATCGCCACCATGTCGGAGGCTGTCAACTCGCCAGGCAGCTCCACATCGACCACTGGGGCCTGGAGGGCTTTGTGTTCCTCGATGAGCGCGCTCGCCTCCTGCTCCCAGAGCCCGAAGACCTCGCCATCGCGCAGCGGTGGCAGGTTCTCCATTGCCGCGCGTACCGCGTCTGCGGCCTTGAGCGCTTCCGGTTGCGGGGTTAGTGCAGGGAAAGAGGCCTCCGTAACAGAGCGCTCTTCGTCTTCCACGGGGTTCTCGGGGACCTCCCAGTGGACGACGAGCTCTGGGTGCTTATCCGCCAGCAGTTGCAGGTAGGAATACGGGCCCTTCTTGCTCTTGCCCTTCGCCTTATTGGTTCCGGAGCCAGTCACCGTCAGGGTGGACTCGGTGCGGGTCATTGCCACGTAGAACAGGCGGGCTGCTTCCTCTGCTTGGAACTCGCGGTTTTGTTCCTTGAAAGCCTCGCACGCCTTGTCGAAGTCGGAGCGTGTCACCGCGTCCTCGGGGACATCGATGACATCCTCATCACCCGGTGCTTTTTCGATCTTGGTCAGGAAAGTCTCCGCCTGCGCCTTATAGCTTGTGGAATCTGCGTGTGCCACGCAGACGTGTTCCCATTCCAAGCCCTTAGCCTTGTGCACCGTCATGATGTGGACGCGGTTGCGCACGAGCGGGACCTCTCCCAACTCAAGGCCGTCTTCCTTCTCCTTAGCCAGCTCAAGATAGTCCAGGAGCCCGGCTAGGCCTTCCCCGTGGAAACCAGCGACGACGTCGGCGAAGGCGTCGAGGTGTGTTGCCCCGCCTGGCTTCTCGGAGGCTAAGACCTCGGTACGCAGGCCAAAGAGCAGCTCAATATCGGCGACAATGTCGTTGAGCGACTTTCCCAGGGAATAGGTGCGGAGGTAGCGCAGTTTAGAGGAAACCTCTTCCATGCGCTCTAGACCTTCGGCACTGTAGCGCTCGCGTTCGCCGAGGTCTGCGAGGGCGTCGGCAAGCCCCAGCACCTGGTCAGGCCCCTCTGCGGTGATGTCCTCGATCTGGGTAGCCAGGTGCTCCAGGGGATCACCGCCCTCCCAGCGCGTGCGCCCCTCCGCAGCACCGGCAAGGTTGCGCTGACGCGAATGCAGCGCCTGGATGTCGGCGATACCTAGGCCGCACATCGGCCCGGTCAGCACGCGCAGCGCCGCCGCGGTGTCTTGCGGACGTACCAACAGAGTGGCCACTGCTACGAGGTCTTGGATTTCCGGCTGCCAGAGCAGCCCGCCAAGACCAAAGATTTCGTTGGGGACCCCGGCCTTGTCCAGGGCCGCGGCGATCAACGGCGACTGTTTATTGGTGCGCACGAGTACTGCGGCGCTGAAGTCCTCACCCTCCGGCGTGGACTCATAGAGCTGACGCAGGTGCTCTGCGATGAAGTCTCGTTCCTCATCTTCGGAGGCGAAATAGCCCAGCTCTACCGTGCCTGCCGGCGCGGTGGGCTTCGGCGATAGCTCATCCACCGGCCGCTCGCCCGGGCTTTCGGAGAAGAGCTTCGAGGCCACGTCATTGGCCATTCCCAGCACCGTCGAGGGGTTGCGCCAGGAGGTGGTCAGCTGGTCTTTGGGCGCCGGGGTGCCGTCAGCCTGCGGGAAGTCCGTGACGAAGGCCTCGAGGTTTTCCGCCGTCGCCCCTCGCCAGCCATAGATGGACTGCATGGGGTCACCGACCGCGGTAACCGAGAGCCCCTCGCGCTTACCACCGAAGAGGGAACGCAGCAGGATGCGCTGCGCGTGGGAAGTGTCCTGGTACTCATCCAGCATGACCACGCGATACCGCGCGCTTTGTTGCTCGCCCAAGAGGGGGAAGTTTTTGGCCAGGGTGGCAGCGATGGACATCTGCTCGCCGAAGGTGATGACGCCCCGCTCCGCCTGTTCCTTCTTCAGTGCTTCCACCAAGGGCAGGTACTCCAGGCGCAGGCGTTGGGTATCCAGGTATCCCTGCAGCTTTTGGCTGTACTCACTGCTGGTCCTCTTGCTCTTCTCTAGGTCCTCAGCGGTCTTGCGGAAGATGTCCTCGTGCTCATACAGATCATGGGGATCCTTGAGCTCCCCGTCCATGGTCTCTGCCAGTTTGAGCAAGGTGGCGGTGACCGTGGCCACGGCATTATCGGTGCTCAGCGAGCCCGTGTAGTTGCTGACGACCTCGTGGGCGATGGCATAGCGCTCCGCCTCAGTGATAATGCGGGCATTCGGCTCCACCGGCATGAGCAAGCCATACTCGCGGACCAGATCACCCGCGTAGGAGTCATAGGTGGAGACGTTAGGCGCGATATTCTCCACTGCCTCTGCCGCTGGGCTGCCCGGAGCAAGGATTCCTGAGGAGCGCAGGGTCAGCAACTGGCGGCGGATGCGCTGCTCCAGCTGCTGGGCTGCCTTGCGGGTAAAGGTCAGGCCCAGGACTTGCTCGGGCCGCACCAACCCGTTTGCGACCAGCGACACCACGCGCGAGGCCATCGTCTCCGTCTTACCAGCGCCCGCGCCGGCCACGACAAGTTTCGGCCCGAGTGGACCGTCGATGACTGCGGCTTGCTCTGCGGTGGGAGGAAAAGGCTTCCCCAGCGCACTGGCCAGCTCTTCAGGACTGAAGTGTTGGGTGGTGTTCTTAGGCATCGGTCACCAGAGCTCCTTCATTCATCACAGGGCAAATAGGGCGGATCGGGCACCGATCACAATCGGCGTTTTCACGCGCGGTCAGCCCCGGTCCGCGCAGCTCGGCCACGAGTGCAGGTAGCGCCTGCGCAAATTCCTCGAGTTCCTCCGGGGGCTTGGTCGCTTGTTCCCGGGTGGACACGGAGGCAGCGCTGGATCGCGGGTACACCAGCACGCCGCCGCCACGCGGCAGGCCGGCACCGGTCCGGATGGATACAGACTGAGGCTCGCCGTCAGAGTCCGCTGGTGCCGTGACGAGTTCACCGTGTGCCAGGGCCAGCTGATACGTCATGAGCTGGGTATTGTCCTGGGCGCTGGCCTTCGAGGGAACCGTTGTTCCGGTCTTGAGATCCACTACCACATAGTCCTCACCGGCCTTCGCCAGCCGGTCGATGAACCCACGAATGGTGACATCGAGGCCGATGTCCACGGTGACGGGAACCTCAACGCCGACGGGTTCGAGTGACGTCGAGCTCGAGAGCACCCAGCTGTGGGTGCGGTCGATAAGGCGCTCAAAGTCCGCGCGCTCAGCCTCGCGGCGCCACGCGGGGCCATCAAGCAGCGCGGCGAAGGCATCAACCACGAGCTGCTTCGCAGGCTCAGCGGCAGCTCCCCGGCCCAGCGCCTCCAGGAAAGCATGCGCCAAATTTCCCCGCAGAAGGTTGATATCCGCTGAGTCATCCTCGACGAGCTGCCCGAGCACCGCATTGAGCGGACACGTGAGCAGGGCATCGACCCGGGACGGCGACACGGTACTGGAACCATGCAGAGGCAGCTCCGAGGCGATGCCGCGGGCGGCCCACCACTGATCCGGGTGCGCCCCCGGAACCCCAGCCTCGGCCAGACGGGCCAACTGCCGCACCGCTTGGGAGCGCTCGGCCTCACCCGTCTCCGGATCGGTAGCGCAACGCCGCAGCTGCGCCACGAAGGCGGGAACCGAGAGCACGGAGACGTCAAGGGGATCGAGCTCTTCCTCCCCACTAGCCGCACTGGGCAACGTCACTGGATTCGGTTCCGGAACCTCGAGGCCCAGCTCGCGTGGCCAGGCCTGGCGCGCCAGCCGCTTACCTGCTTCCCGGCGCGCTTGTGCTCCTGGGACATCGACACCGCGGGCGGACAGGAACTCATCGATGAAGCGCGACGGCTCCTCGGCCACATCGCTCTCCGGCGAATCCACCGCGAGGACGAGCAGGCGGCATCGGTGACGCGTGGTGGCCACGTGGAAGAGCCGGCGCTCCTCCGCCAAGCGCCCCGACACGTGGCTGACTGGGGTGCCGGGTGTGATGCCGCGATCTAGGAGATCGATGAGGTCCTCTTGCCCGAAGAGAGAGCCGGTCTCCCCTACCGACGGCCACGTTCCTTCCTGAACGCCCGCCACGATGACGGTGTCCCACTCGCGGCCCACCGCGCCGTGCGCGGTGAGGATCTCTACCGCATCAGGCAGCGCCGAGCGACGATCCCGCACGCCGGTGGGCAATTCTTGCTCCGTGATGTGCAGGATGAAGGACTCTAGGGAGGCCGCCGGGCGGCGCTCGGCATAGTCACCGGCGGCATCGAACAGCGCCATCATGGCATCCAGGTCTCGGTCCGCCTGCGAACCCGCGGCACCGCCGCGCAAGGCTGCCGCCTGCAGGCGCGTGTCCAAACCGGTGGCCTGCCACACCTCCCAGAGGACTTCCTCAACAGCAGCGCCTTGCTGCAAGGCCGCACGCCCGGCCGACAGCACCCCGCGAATGCGGGCCAGGATCGCTTCTTCGCGCTCAGTCAGGAGGTTGTTGAAGTCCGGCAACTCACCATCCAGCAGCTCTCGCAGCGTGTCCATACCGCGCTGCTCCGGCTTCCAACGGCGCAGGCCGCGAATGAGCCTCCGCAGCGTGACTGGGTCCGCACCGCCGACAGGACCGGTAATCAGGTCCTCGAGCTCCACGGGCTCAAGCTCATTCTCCAAAGCACGTAGAGCCAGAAGCACCGCCTTGACCAAGCGCTGTTCCGCCAGCACCACGTCCGTGGGGTTGATGTGCACCGGCACGCCAGCAGACAGCAGCGTGCGCCGGGCGGGGCCGATATCCCCAGTAGAGCGCACGATGACAGCGATATCACGCCAGTCCACACCGTCCTCGAGGTGCCGGCGGCGAACCGTGTTGGCCAGGACATCGCGCAAGGTGCCGCGGGACTCCACGACGCTCACGCAGGCCGGGGAGGGAGTGCGGTGCGTCGAGTCTAAGCACAGCTCGTTCTCCGCCTCCCACGTGGTGAGGAATTCCGAATTAGCACCACGGAAAGCAAAGACCGCTTGGTCGGGGTCACCACCAATCACGGTGAGGCGGGCGGTCTTCGCCAACTCCGCGATCAGCTGGCCGGAGGTCGGATCGAGCAACTGGGCGTCATCGACCACGATGGTGTGCCACGGGTGCTCGCGCAGTAGCTCAGGGCGCAAAAGCACCTGGCTGACCAGTTCTGCCGCGGAATAGGAATGCGAACCCGCCAGCGCCTGAGTCCGCTCATATTCGCGCAGGAACTCGCCGGCAGCAGTCCACATGGGCCGAGCATGGCGCTCCCCGAGCTCCTCGAGCTCTGTCGGGCCCAGCCCCCGTTCGATGGCACGCAACAACAAGTCACGCAACTGGCGCGCAAAACCCACGTACTCCAGGGCCGGCCGCATCTCCTCCGGCCACGCACCCCTGCCATCCGCAGCATGGCCTTGGAGCAGCTCGCGGATGACCGCATCCTGCTCTGCGCCGGTAATCAGGCGCAGCTCTTCCTCGCTGCTCTGGCGCAGCAATGCAAAGGCCAAAGAGTGCACCGAGCGCACCATCGATGTTTGCGCCGCATAATCATCGAGGTTTTCTGCTAATTCCCTGCGCAGCAGCGAACCGGATTCCTTGGACGGGGCGACGACGAGGATGCCGGAGGCATCGGCCCCGGCGTTGAGCTGGCCCAAGACCACGTCGATCAGCAGGCTCGATACTCCGGACCCGGCCGCGCCGAGCACCCGCCACGTGCCTTCCGTGGGCACCGGTACATCCCATGTGCGCGACGTGGCCCGGCGGTTCCGGGGAACAAGGCGGACATCCGGCGAGGGAGGAAGCGTGACGCCGGAACGTGTGGGGGATTCGCTGCTGTACTTCACGCCCTACAGTCTGTCAGATGCCGCGGACACGAGGGCCTCTTCCACCCTTTCTATGTTCGAACGCACGGTCGCCTTGGAGCGCGGGTGCAGGATATTGACGTAACGGCGATACGCCACCGCACGCAGCAAGAGCTGCTGTATTCCGGGCACCGACGCAAAGCGGGTGCAAATATCACCATCGACCGCCCCCGCGATCAGACCATCCACCATGACTATCGCTGCAGTCCAGCCCGCCGGACGCGGAGCGGCAGAAGGCACGATATCAATCAACGCCGGCGGATTGGCCCCGGAAAAAATGGTGGTTCCCAGAAGATCCATGTGAGCGGTGACCAACGGGAGGTGCGCAAGCTCAGCATCAGAATAGGCCTCGCCGCTCTCCTCCCACGCGGCCCGCTCCGCCCGCGCAAACACGTCCTCGCGCCGGTCCATGGTGGGCAGCGGGGCCACATCGAGGGCGTCATCAAGGCGAAGCGCCAACTGCACGGTTTCATCGATGCGCCCTCGCAACTGACCGTCCACGAATTGCGTGGCCTTCCACCCAGCGGCTGTGTAGCGCCCATCGGCGGTCAGAACCGGGCGGGCGATACGCGCTCCCGGCACGCTGAGTTTCTCGCGTACCTTAGCGGACCAACCAGTCCACGGCCGCGCCTCGGCAAAGACGATATCCCCGACGCGAATCCCGTTATCCCAGGCAGACCCCACGAGCTCTCCCTGCGTTCGGCGCGGGTGAAACTCGGCGTTGAAGGCGGCAAGAACGGGCTCAGGTGGCAGTGGCATGGGGGAAATAGTCCTTAAATTTCGAGCGGCTTACTCGGGCTTGGCGTGATCAGAATTAGCCGGATTCGGGTAGGGCCACGGGTTCGGCTCGCAGGTGACGTCCTCGTCCGGATACACCTCGTTTGGTTCCTTCTCAAAGAGCTTCCCGTTGTTGAGGCTCAGCGTCTGCTGCATCATGACGGGCGCGAGCTTACCCTCGCCACCACAGGGCTGGTGGGCCGCGTAACCAATGGCGTGGCCGAACTCATGGTTGATCAGGTACTGGCGGTAGTTGCCCAAATCCCCCTCAAACGGTGCAGCGCCCCGCACCCAGCGAGACTCGTTGAGGTTGACCGCGGATTCACCGGTAATCGTCGTGTGACACGAGGTTTCCGATTCCAGCTGTGCACCGCACAGCTTTGCGGTGGTCCCCAGCGAGGTCAGACGGATGTGCGTATCTGGGTTGTCATCGGCCTTGACGTGGATGAATTCGAAGTCTCCGTTGGCGGTCCACCCGCGGGGGTCGGACAGGGTGGCGTCGACCAGAGCGACCACCGCAGCATCCCCACCGTAGGCGGAGGTGTCCACGCCATTTTCGATCTCCACGGAAAAACGGATGGTCTGTTTTCCACCCTTGCCCGCGTGCATGGTGGAAGGGCCGGCATCGCGGTAGGTTTCATCACCTTGCTCCGTGAAGGCACCGCCGGCGGGCAAGCCATCCTTGGCAGCAGCGACCGCACTGGCGTTGGCAGGATCGGGCCCCTTGGGCAGGGACGGGGTTGCGGTAGCGCTGCTTGTCGACGTCTCCCCTGCCGCCGTCACGTCCGCCTCCTGAGCTGGGGAGCGGAAAACGTCAACGAGCACCCACACGGTGATGACGACCATGACGGGGATCGCCACCACGCGCCACCAGCCATACTCGCGAGCGAAACGCTCCACCGCTGAAAGGCGCTGTGGGTGCTGTCCAAGATCCGCGGGATTCTCCATGGCCATTTAGGCTACCCGCTGAGACGGCGCGCGCGTACTTAGCCCGCGAAACCGACGGTGTGGGCGCGTGCAGTGCCGATTTCTACGTAGACGACTCGCTCGGTGCGCACAATGTAGGAGCGGCCCTTGGTGTCCTTCAATTCGAGGGTGGAGTTCTCCGCCAAGGCATTGTTAATGGTCTGGGTCAGTTCTTCGCGCTCGCCTTCGGCATGAATAACCAGTTCGCGGGCGGTATCGGCAAAACCAAACTTGATGTCCATGTGGTGTGTCTCCCTTAGATCGTTGTCATTAATCGGTGCCGTGAGGCCTGCGCCCCCGGCGCTCTAATGGCCCCACTATAGCCACGTCCTCTACTATCAAGGTGTGCTTGCCCCGAAATCTTCCCGCGAATCCCGCGAATCCCCTACCTTTGCCGAGCTCGGCGTCGCCGTAGAGATCTGCGATGCCCTCGCTGACAACGGGATTACGCACACCTTCGCCATCCAGGAGCTCACGCTCCCCATCGCGCTCAATGGCCAGGACCTCATTGGTCAAGCTCGCACCGGCATGGGAAAGACCTACGGCTTCGGTGTACCGCTTCTCGATCGCGTCTTCGATGACGCCGACATCCCAGAGCTTGACGGAACCCCCCGCGCGCTGGTCATTGCGCCAACGCGCGAGCTAGCCATCCAGGTCAGCGGGGACTTGCAGGTCGCTGCCGCGAATTTGCCGCTCAGCGTCATCACCTTGTGCGGCGGCCGCCCCTATGAGGAGCAGATCAAACAGATCAACGCAGGCGCGGACGTCGTCGTGGGCACCCCGGGCCGCCTCCTCGATCTCTGCCAGAAGAAGCACTTATCCTTCGATCAGGTCAGCGTTCTTGTATTGGATGAGGCCGACGAGATGCTGGACTTGGGCTTCCTTCCGGACATCGAGAAGATTCTCTCCCTGCTGCACGGCAACCCGCACCAGACCATGCTCTTTTCCGCCACTATGCCTGGCCCCATCGTGACGCTGGCTCGCACATTCCTGGACCAGCCGGTGCATATCCGTGCCGAATCTGCCGACGCCCAGCAGACCCATGCCTCCACCCGCAAGGTCACCTTCCAAGCGCACCGCATGGACAAGATTGCGGTACTGGGAAAGGTCCTGCAGGCCCACGGCCGCGGGCGCACCATCATTTTCACGCGCACGAAGCGCTCGGCGGCCGCCGTCGCGGAGGAGCTGGCGCAGCGCGGGTTCGCGGTGGGCGCGGTTCATGGCGACATGGATCAAAAAGCACGCGAGCGCTCGCTCGATGCCTTCCGCGACGGCACCGTGGAGATTCTAGTGGCCACGGATGTCGCTGCCCGCGGCATCGACATCGATGATGTCACCCACGTCATCAACTATCAGGTTCCGGACGATCCAATGACGTTTGTTCACCGCATCGGCCGTACCGGCCGCGCCGGCCATACGGGCACGGCGGTGACCCTCGTCGGTTACGACGAGCTGGGCAAGTGGCAGGTCATCAACGATGAGCTCGACTTGGGCCAGGCGGAGCCACCGCAGTGGTTCAGCACTTCTCCGGAGCTTATGGAAGCACTTGATGTTCCGGAAGGGGTTGCCGATACGGTCGGCCCACCCACCAAGGTGTTGGGTGGACCCCGGCGCTCGGGCTCCCCGCGTGGAAGCTCCCCGCGTGGCGAATCCACGCGCTCAGCCCGCGCTTCGCGCCGCACTCGTTCCCGTAAACGCAATCCCCGCCAAGGAGGACGCCGATGAGCACCGAGCACGCCCAAGAATCCCCGGTCGACAACGCCGCTGCGAAGAAGGCACCCATTTTGCGTTCCACGAAGGCGGACTGGATTGCCGTGGGCGCGATCAGCGCGGTATGCGCCATCGCCATCGGCGGTGCGGTCATCACCGCACCGATCCACAAAGCTGAGCTCACCCCGGCAGTCGATGCTGCTGCCAACGCCGAGCCAGCGCTTTTCACCGCCGTCCCGAACTCCCTCACCGAATCCTTCAGCCTGCCCAACGCCTTAGTCCCGGGCCAAGCCCGGGCTGTGTCGTCGAAGGGCCTGCTGGTGACCCATGACGGCGACACCCTGAGCGCCACGAATGCTGCCGGCGATGAGGTGTGGACCTATCAGCGCCGCGATGCCGACCTGTGTTCGCTCGGCACAGCGTGGAACAAGATTGTGGCTTCCTATGATGCGGGCAACGGCTGCGGTGATGTGGTGGCGATCGATGCTGCTTCCGGCCAGTATTCCGATACCCGCAGCGCCCGCAATTCTGACGAGGTGGTCCCCATCGTCTCGAACGACCGCGTGGGAACTGTCTCCGCCGAGCGGGTAGAGCTGTGGCGCTCCGACCTCGTGCGCACGGTGGAGTACGGCGATGTCGATGCCAAGCAGGAACCCAACATGCAGCCCCACGAGGACTGCGCCATCACATCAGCGCTGACCCGTACCGAGACGATGGCGGTGACCGAATCCTGCCCGGATTCTCCGGATGCCACGTGGTTGCGTATCCAGACGGCCACACCGGAGGATTCCCGCTCCCCGGAGGTTTCCAAGGACATCGAGATCGAGGATCCGGGCGCGCGCCTCGTCGCCTACGGACAGGAGGCGGCCGCAGTCTTCTTGCCGGGCGATACGCCTCGCATCGTGTCCTATAATTTTGAGGGTGAAGCGCTGTCGTCCACGGACGTGGAACCTTCGACATCCATCACCGACTCCGCCTCCCCCTTTGCCCCTGCCGTAGCCGATCTGCCCCACCACATGACGTGGTTCGATGGCGAGCGCCTCTACCTCTTTACACCAACTCAGCTCAAGGTTGACCACGTACTAGAGCAAGCGCTGGGCACCGGCATTGCCGTTGACGAACGCGTTCTCGTGCCCACTGAAGAAGGAATCGACGTGGTGGATTGGTCGTCCGGTAAGACTGAGCGCACCATCCCCGTCGACCGCGATGGCTATTCCGGCCCGATTTCGCTGACCTTGTCCGGTTCGGTCATCGTTGAGCAGCGCGGGGATACTGCCGTAGCGCTCAAGGCATCCTAGAAGTGGCTTTCAGCCCACTGCGCCGCCTCGGGCCGCGCCATAAGCAGGTATAGGACAAGCCCGGCGCTTGCCAAGGTCACGATGCCTAGCAGCACTGAGCCGCCGCTAAACATCTGAAAAGCCATGGCGCCCAGGATGAATTCCACCAGCACGATGGCTCCGCGGCCCCAGCGTTTGCCTTTGACGAAGGCCCAGGAGCCAATGATGACAAAGCCGAAGACGATAAAAATGAAGATAGCCGTGCCCAGGCCGACGAAGCCCGTCGCGCCTGAGTCCGAAACCATCGAGTCGTTTTCAGCGCCAGATACCTCACGGACGATGAGGAAAATGCCAAAGATGATAACGGCGATGGACTGAACCACCGCGATGCCCGCCGCCGCGATGACCGAAGGCGGCGCGCCATTCCCAACGGTCCGGGGAGACGTAGCCGAGGACTGTTTCTTCTTCTTGTTCACGGCCGCTTAGTCTACTTCTTACCCCGGCGGTTTAGGCCATCTCCACACCGCAGACTCCCCCGCCCTGCAGGTACCGTCCATGGTATTCACCTAGGCCTTCCCATACACAGAGTTTTCGGGGGCAGAGGCCTGAATATGGATTTGACGCGATCCAGGTCACCACACTCACAGTTTTACCCCTATCAGCGCTGGTAGGCGGATTATTGACAGTCTTCTTACAGCCTTCAATCCATTAGCAAACCCTAAAGCGACCACATTTCTTTAGTGACTTTGGACACTTTTTAGCCTTTACCCCTAGCGGACTTTGAGTAAACGTGTCATTATTCTCAGGTAGCAAAAACAACGAGCTGTTAAATCAGTTCATAACTCGGAGCAAACTTCGAGTTAACAGAAAGTGAACCACGGCGGCGTCGACGCTGGCCCCAACTCGAGACAGGGCCCCACTGACCGCAGACCAGTCCACTTCACCCCGTAGCACTCGGAACAGTTCACAGCTGTGAACTGTCCTAGGTGCGCCTACTTTCACCCACTGCTGTCAAAAATTTGTTAGGAGATTTCAATCATGGATTGGCGCCACGAAGCTGTTTGCCGCGACGAAGACCCGGAGCTCTTCTTCCCTGTCGGTAACTCCGGCCCTGCTCTCACCCAGATCGCTAAGGCCAAGCTGGTCTGCAACCGCTGCCCAGTTGCCTCTTCCTGCCTCAAGTGGGCCCTGGAATCCGGCCAGGACGCTGGTGTCTGGGGCGGTCTCTCCGAGGAGGAGCGCCGCGCCATCAAGCGCCGCAACCGCAGCCGCGCCCGCGCTCGCGTTTCCGCCTAAAGACCCCTCAGAAGGCACACCCCCGATTAACACTCCGGCATACCCTGCCGCTACAGTTAAATAAGTTCATTTACCCTTAACAGAAGGAGTACGCGATGAGCAAGCGTGGCCGTAAGCGCAAGGATCGCCGTAAGAAGTCCGCTAACCACGGCAAGCGTCCTAACGCATAACGTCAGCATTCAGGGCTCGTTTCCTTCCTCATTCCGAGGACGGGAACGAGCCCTTTGCTTATACGCCGAGGCCTAGCCCCAGGTGATTTCAGTCCGCGTAATCTCCACGCAAATGCGCTGGCGCAGTGACTGCGGTGCAGCCTGTCCCCCGCAACATTTGCGCACAAGTGCTCGGACTACTTCTTCACTCTCTACGCGTTGCTGACAGGCATCGCACTGCGCGAGGTGCTCGCGGATTTCCAGTGCTCGCGCATAGCTCGTTGATTCATCGAACAGCTCCCGAAAGAGCGCTTCAACCTCGGGAGAGTTACACGCACCGCAATTGCGTCCTGTTGCGCGTTCCATTACTTCTCCTCCATCTCTGGGTGGTTGCGACCAATGCCTTTTTCTCGTGCTACGTCCTTCAACGCCGCGCGAAGTAATTTTCTTCCGCGGTGGAGGCGACTCATGACCGTCCCCAACGGGGTGCCCATCACTTCTGCGATTTCCTTATAAGCCAAACCCACCACATCCGAGTAGTACACCACCATGCGGTAATCCTCCGGCAGGTCATTCATGGCCTCGGAAATCTCCGAGTCCGGCATCTGCTTGAGCGCTTCGACCTCCGCTGATTCTAGGCCCGTGGAGTCATGCCCGGACGTGGTATACAGCTGAAAGTCACTAAGCTCATCCGCGGAGGATTCCACCGGGCGGCGCTTGGCCTTCCGGTAGGAGTTGATATAGGTATTCGTCATAATGCGGTACAGCCACGCCTTCAAGTTCGTGCCCTGTTTGAAGGAATCGAAGTTGCTAAAGGCCTTGAGGTAGGTCTCCTGGATCAAATCCTCCGCGTCTTGCGGGTTCCGCGTCAGACGCATCGCTCCGCCGTAGAGCTGGTCCAGCAAGGGCAAGGCTTGCTCCTCAAACAACCGCTGTTTCTGAAGCGTCTCGCTCGTCGTTTCTGTGGCCATACCGACCATCCTAGCGCTCCGGACTAGGGTGGTTTATATGTCCAAGAAGACCCCGCGTGCCGCTACCCCCGCTCTCAAACTCCTCGAAGAGGCAGGTATTGACCACCGCGTCTCTACCTTCGACGGCGGTCGCGAAAACTTCGGCGAGGCAGCCGCTGCGGCCCTCGATGTTGCTCCTGAACGCATCTTCAAAACCCTCGTCATTGATCTGAGCGCCGGCAAAGGCCCCAAGCGCCAACTTGCCGTCTGCGTCCTTCCGGTCACCCACCAGCTCAGCCTCAAGAAGGCCGCCGCCGCTTTCGGTGCGTCCAAGGCCACAATGGCCGCGCCTGCCGACGCCTCCAAGTCCTCCGGCTACATCCCCGGCGGCATCTCCCCGCTGGGACACAAGCACATCCTCCCGACAGTGGTTGATGAAACGGCGCTACTCTTCGACACCATCTTTTTCTCCGGTGGCAAGCGTGGCCTCGATATCGAGATGAATCCGGAAGATCTCCCCCGCGTCCTGGAGCTCTCCTTCGCCGACGTGCTCGCCGACTAGTTCTGCCGACTAGAGCTCGCGTACTAGAACAAGGTGGCGGCCGGTGGTTCGTCGATAAGCTCTGCGTAGTCGTTGCGGACGTTACCCACCGCGGGGTCCGCCGGGTGTGCCTGAAAGCCGCGCACACAGCTCGGCTCCAACAGCGCCTCCCCCGCCAGCCAAGGTGCGATCTCATCTGTAGTCAGAAACTTGGGTAGCCGGTGATGCAGCCACGCCATCTCCTCAGTGGCATCCGTGGTCACCATCGTGGCTGAGAGCCTCTCCATCCCCGTGGCCCACAAACCAGCCGCCCACAGTAGGCCATCGGGTCCGGTCACATAGTAGGGCTGTTTCTTGGCCTTCTTATCTTCCCCGGCTTTCCACTCGTAGTAGCCATCCAGAGGGATGACGCAGCGCTGCGCCTTGAAGGCATCGCGAAAGGAAGGTTTCTGCGCCACAGTCTCCGCGCGGGCATTAAACAGGGGCGGGCCGTCGAGGTCTTTCTTCCAATGCGGAATAAGTCCCCAGCGCGCTGGCTCCACACGGGCGGTCTCCTCCGCAACCCGCACGATGGCGATGGGCTGGGTCGGAGCAATGTTATAGCGTGCTGGCGGCAGGCCTTCCGGCGCATGAACTTCCGTAATGGACTCCCACGCTCCGACTTCCTCCAGTAGGGACTCGGTGAACAGAACAAATCTTCCGCACATGCCCTTTATTATGGACTACATGTCTGCTTACTGGAGTGCTCCACAACCCACCGGCCCGCTGTCCTGGACTCAAGAAGTCCCCGGATCGAAGTCGATGACCAACCGCGCCCTCATCCTCGCCGCGCTGGCTGACTCCCCCTCTATCATCTACAACCCACTGATCTCCCGCGATACTGACCTGATGAAAGAAGCCTTGAAGGCCATGGGCGTAGGGATCTCCGACTGGGGCCCGCACCTGCGTGTGACCCCGGGCCAGCTGCATGGGGCGACCGTCGATTGCGGCTTGGCCGGCACGATTATGCGCTTTTTGCCACCGGTAGCCGCATTGGCGGATGGCCCCGTCATCATCGATGGCGACCCGTATGCGCGCAAGCGCCCCATGTCCACCATGACGAAGGCCCTGCGTGAGCTGGGCGTTGACATCAAGGGCGATAGCCTGCCGCTGACCATCACGCCCCATGGTGTCCCAGAGGGCGCCGAGGTCACCATTGACGCTTCCGCCTCCTCCCAGTTCGTCTCTGGCCTGCTCCTGGCCGGTGCGCGCTACCGCTACGGGCTCAGCGTGCGCCACGAAGGCGGCACCGTACCTTCCCAGCCCCACATCCTGTTGACCATCGGCATGCTGCGTGATGCCGGCGTGCATGTGGTCGCGGGCGAAGATAATTGGGTCGTGCGCCCTGGAAAGATTGAAGGCCGCGAGTGGTATATCGAGCCGGACCTCTCCAACGCCACTCCTTTCCTTGCCGCTGCTGCCACCTGTGGCGGAAGCGTGAGCATCCCGAACTGGCCGGAGGAAACGGACCAGCCAGGTGATGCTTTCCGCGGCATCCTGGAACAGATGGGAGCTCAGGTTGAGTACGTCCCGCAGGCACCTCACCAGGATCCCTACCTGAAGGTCACCGGCCCAGAGGAGGGTCTAGCAGGTCTGCGTGGTATCGATCTCGACATGGGCGATATCGGTGAACTCACCCCGACCGTGGCTGCGCTGTGCGCGCTGGCCTCCACGCCTTCGACGTTGACCGGCATCGCGCACCTGCGCGGTCACGAGACGGACCGTCTGGCGGCCCTCGCTACCGAGATCAACGGCTTGGGAGGCAACGTCACCGAGCTTGACGACGGCCTCCGCATCACCCCTGCCCCACTCCACGGAGGGCAGTGGCACTCCTACGCCGACCACCGAATGGCCACCGCCGGCGCCATCATCGGCTTAACAGTCGAAGGGGTCGAGGTCGAGGACATCGATACCACGTCCAAGACTCTGCCCGGCTTCGCCGGGATGTGGGAGGCCATGATCCGTGGCTAGGCGCGCGAGCAGCTATGACGAATCCGATGTCCGCATCCGGCCCGGCAAAGGCTCGCGCCCGCGCACGAAGGACCGCCCAAAGCACAAGGATGCCAAGTTCGGCATGGTGATCACCAAGGACCGCGGGCGCTGGGGGGTTGCCCTTGATAACGATGGCCCAGTCGTCACCGCGATGCGCGCCCGCGAGATGGGCCGCACGCCCGTCGAGGTCGGCGACCGCGTCGGCGTCGTGGGCGATACCTCCGGGCGCAAGGACACCTTGGCACGCATCGTCAAGCTGGAGGAACGCCGTTCCGTCCTCCGGCGCACCGCGGATGACACTGACCCTTATGAGCGCATCGTGGTGGCGAATGCGGACCGCCTGCTCATCGTCAGCGCCGTGGCGGATCCACCGCCGCGCTCTGGATTCGTGGAGCGTGCCCTCATCGCGGCCTTTGCCGGCAATATCCAGCCGGTCCTATGTCTAACGAAGACCGACCTCACCGACCCCACTCCGTTTGCCCAAGAGTTTGCGGACTTGGATGTCACGGTGGTGGAGGCCGGCGTCGACGATGGGCTGGAGCAGGTCTGTGCCGCAATTGATGGACATGTCACGGCCCTCATAGGCCACTCGGGCGTGGGAAAGTCCACCCTGGTGAACCGGCTTGTCCCGGACGCCAACCGAGAGACCGGCGAGGTTTCCGCCGTGGGCAAGGGCCGCCACACCTCGACGCAGTCGGTGGCATTGCGCCTGCCGGCGGAAGGAAGCACGCCGAATGGCGGGTGGATCATTGATACCCCCGGCATCCGCTCCTTTGGCTTAGCCCACATTGACGCGGAGAACGTCATCGAGGTCTTCGATGATCTGGCCGAAGCCATCGAGGACTGCCCGCGCGGCTGCACGCATGCTGGGCCGCCCGCGGACCCTGAGTGCGGCCTGGACTTAAACATCGAGGAAGGCACTGCTTCTGCGCGCCGTCGCGACGCAGTGCGGGGCCTTTTGGCCTCCCTGCGCACCAACGTCGATTGGGCTTAGGCCTTAAGCCCTCAAGCTTAGGCCGGAAGCATAGCCGCCAGCTGCGGCGGCAGGACGGTCTTCAGGAAGGGGCTGGCAGCGCGGAGAGCCATAAAGAACACCGTCAGGGCGCCGGATACACCGAGGATGATGGCGCCACCCTTGTCGATGTTGGAGGAGGTGTTATCACCGCTCGGTGCCTTCTTGTTGAACTCTTCCTTCTTGGCACACGCATCGAGAGCCTTGACGTACTCCGGCGCGATGTCGCGGAAAGTCTCGGCTACCTTGATGTTGTTCTTAGCGCGCTTGACGGCGTCCTCGTCACCGAGCTCGACCTCTGCCTCATAGCCAGCCAGAGCACGGTAGAGCTCGTCCGATTGGTTCTCTACGTCGCGAGCACGCTTCTCCGCGTCCTTGGGCGAAATCTTAAGGCCATCCTTCAGCAGGCTGCTGTCGACGTCGTTGTCCTTGGACTCCGCGTTCTTGAGGTCGCTGGCTTCGTCCTCGCTCAACGTGATGGTGCACTTGTCATTCTTGATGGAGGTGGTCACCGCACCCGCAGTGGGGGCAGCGATTCCGCCAGCAACAAGTGCGACGGACAAGGTGGAGGTAGCAACTACGCGGCGAAGACGAGAGGAAGTCATGCTGAGGGGACCTTTCGATCGAGCTGAGTTTTACTCCAGCAGACTATCAGCATTTAGCCCAACTTGGGCAGGTAATCACCGAACTCCTTGTACACAGCGAAGCCGATGCTGATAATTCCGAAGAGAATGGCGACGATAACCCCCATCGGTCCTTGCGAGGAGCCCTCAACGATGCGCAGCCACGGAGTCTTAGGCATCACGGCCATGTTGGGGTCCGGATTGTTGGGGTCAGGTTCGCTGGGAGCCGCTTCCTGAGCAGAGCTCCCCTGCGCGGTCTGATTTTTCTGCGCTGCCGGCGCTACTGCTTCCTCTGCCCCGGCAATTGGTGCTGAAACGAGGGTTGTGACGCTCAGGGCTGCAGCGGTGATAAGGCTAGCAAGGCGAGTTGCCTTCATGATGGTGCTCCTTTTCTCAAGCAATGGCAATAAGGGCTTAGAGTAGCACCACCACTCGCGTTAGGGCTGTTAACGCTGGTGATCCTAGAGCAGTTCTACGAGGATGGGCAGCTCAGTGGGATCATAGAAGGCCATGAAGTTATCCAGGGCATCACCGACGGCAAGCTCGGCGTCTTCGTCGCCGAGGTCAGCATTGTCGATGGCGGCGATAGCCTTGGCGGTGGCAGCCTCGGATTCCTCGATGTCCACGTGGATGGCTTGCAGGTTGTCCTTCGTGATGGTGGCCGGGTTGAGCGCCACGACTGGTTCACCCATGTCCGGCTTCGGGGTCACTACTGAATCATCAACATCGACGGAGATCACCACTCGGCGGTGCGGGAACTTCTCCTCGTCGCCGATGGCCAAGAGCCGCAGGGAGGCCATGGAAGCTTCGAGGAAGGCAGAGTATTCGATCTCTTCTTCGTCGCCCTCAGTGTAGAACTCGCGCAGCGCCGGGGTTACTGTAAATCCCCAACCACTGCGGGCAGCAAGCTGGCCGGTTTCTTCCAGCTCTGTCAGCATGGCAAAAGTAGCTGGCAGGAAGACGCGCACATCCTTCGACACTTAGAACTCACCTTCAATGTCGAAGACTGCCTGGACTTCCACGCTGGTGCGGTCAAAGACCGTGTAGAGCATGCCCACCATGCCATTTTCCACCGCGGCGCGGACGTTGACGATGGAATCATCTACCATGACGCAGTCATTAATCGGCAGGTCGATAGCGTCCGCTGCAGCCTGGAAGGCAGCACGATCCGGCTTTTCCGCACCGACCTCACCGGAAAGCACGACGGCATCAACGATGCCGCGGTATTCCCACTCGCGAATGTGCTCCGCGCCTGGGCCGCCCGGATCGTTAGAGAGAATAGCGGTGGCGACTCCGTTGGATTTCGCGGCGGCGAACAGCTCCCGCCAGCGCTTGACGTCTTCTTCGGTGCCGTCAAGCACGCCTACAAAATCGACGATGAGTCCACGCATATTATCTACCCTTCGCATTGAGCTGTGTTTATCGTCCGAAAGTATAGCGAACATACCGCTCGCCTGCTCCCACAGGCCAAGGCGCAGCGCCTTCTAGCCGAGGATGCCGCCAGCGTGGCACAATGAACGTGCGTCCAGCTTCCTTTCCTCCGCTCGCCTTCTCCTGCCCGAACGCCTTTCTCCGCGCTGCTCGTCGCGGATAAGGACCGGATTCCACATGTACACCCCCATCCCCGGCATGAGCCATCTGCAGCTCTATGTTGCTCCACAGCGTATCCGCTATGAGCGCGAGCCCACTGCTGGTGACCTCGCCACACGTGACGAGATCCACGGGCTCGTCGTCATTGTTTTAGAAGTTGCCGCCGCTTTGCGGCCGATGAGCCATCTCAACAACCCGCGCTTTGCTCCAGAAATCATCACCCATGTACGCGCGTGGCGGAAGGCCCATGCAGCGGCAGAGCTCCGCGGGGGCATGGCACTCACCAGCTTGCATGCGCGCGCAAACGGCGAGTTCTTCGGTTCAGTGCTGATAGGTTCGCACCAGCGTGCTTTCACCGGCTCCGCAGCCGGGCGGCACATACGTTCCTTCCGGTTACTCTCAGTCGGCCCCAGCCCCAGTATCGCTGGAAGCGACCGGCAAGCTACGGGAGGCTAAACAAAAAGCCAAGGGATAACCTTGGCTGGAAACTGCGGGAGATTAAAAAAGCGAACCGAGCTTGATCAAGATGGGCGTCCAATCGATGCCGGCGAACGCCGCGGACGCACTCACCAGGGCCAAGCTGATACCGCCAAACATGGTGGCTCCGACCACAGGCAGGTTCTTTGCAGCTTCCTCGGAGGTTTCCGGAGCAGACGCAGCGCCGCACTGATTGGCCACGGTGTCCTGGGAGCTGAGCACGGCGTCCTTGGAGGACTCATCGTCCTGCGAGCTCAAGACGGAAGAGAGCTGGCACTGCTCCTCGGGAGCAAGCTCGATAGCTGACGCAGCTGCGCCGCCGCCCAACAGGGTGGCAGATGCGAACACGGAGAGACCTACTCGCAGAGACAAGCGGCGCATACTAACTCAACCTTCCGAAGCAGAACAATTAATAATTTGACAGTATATACCTAACTGCTTCCAATAAAAAGGCGCCGTGGGGAGTTCTTCCCACACGGCGCCTCATCACTTTCCGCGCTTTCTAGCGCCCGCGCGTCAGCGCAGTTTCAAGCCGCGGCAGATTAAGCTTCCGCTTCCGCGTTTGCTTCACCCGCTGCGCTCGCCTCTTCCTGGGCCTTGAACTGCTTGCGCAACATGAACAGCTGGCGGACGGTTTCTTCCTTCACTGCGTCGTTCATGGCGTTAAACATGTCGCCGCCCTCCTTCTGGTATTCCACCAGGGGATCGCGCTGCGCCATAGCACGCAGGCCAATACCTTCCTTGAGGTAATCCATTTCATAGAGGTGCTCGCGCCACTTCTGGTCGATGATCGGCAGAATGATCATGCGCTCGGTATTGCGCATCTGGTTCTCTCCGCCGATGGCAGTCACAGCGTCTTCGAGCTTGTCGTACTCGGAGTTGGCATCAGCTAGGAGGGCATCGCGCAGCTGCTCCGCGGTCAGTTCGCCGGCAGCGCCGTATTCGGTGCCGTCAACGAGCTCCTCATGTGTCATGGTCGGCCCGTACAGGGAATCCAACGCATTCCACAGCTCATCGAGATTCCAGTCCTCCACGTAACCGGTGGCAGTAGCCCCTGCCACGTAGGCAGACACGGTGTCATTGATCATCGTCCGGATGTTGTCCTTGATGTCGTTGGCCTCAAGGATGTCGTGGCGGGTGGCGTACACCACCTTGCGCTGCTCGTTAAGAACTTCGTCGTACTTGAGCACGTTCTTACGCATCTCGAAGTTCTGGTTCTCCACCTGTGCCTGCGCACCCTTGATAGAGTTCGACACCATCTTGGCCTCAATCGGCACGTCATCCGGCACGTTGAGGCGGTTCATCATGTTCTCCATGGACTGGCCCACGAAGCGCACCATGAGCTCATCGCGCATGGACAGGTAGAAGCGGGTCTCGCCCGGGTCACCCTGACGTCCGGAACGGCCACGCAGCTGGTTATCAATACGGCGCGACTCGTGGCGCTCGGTGCCCAGCACGTACAGGCCGCCGGCCTCACGGACCTCATCGCCCATCTTCTTGGAGCGTTCCCTCTCCTGTTCGATCTCAGCGTCCCAGGCTTCCTGGTACTTCTCCTCGTCCTCAAAGGGATCGAGGCCGCGGTCCCGCAGCTTCTCATCCAGGATGACCTCGGGGTTGCCACCGAGCACGATATCGGTACCACGACCGGCCATGTTGGTGGCCACGGTGACGGTGCCAGGGCGGCCAGCACGGGCGACGATCTGGCCCTCTTCCTCGTGGTGCTTGGCGTTGAGCACCGAGTGCTTGACGCCGCGCTTGCTCAGCAGCTGGGAGAGGTACTCGGAGCGTTCCACGGAGGTGGTACCAACGAGCACCGGCTGACCGGCAGCCACGTGCTCCTCGATGTCATCGACCACCGCAGCGAACTTCGCTTCCTGGGTCTTGTAGATGCGGTCGGAGTGGTCGGTACGCTGGTTCGGCTTGTTGGTCGGAATCGGCACCACGTCGAGACCGTAAATGGAGTGCAGCTCGGCCGCCTCAGTTTCTGCGGTACCGGTCATGCCGGAAATCTTGTCGTAAAGGCGGAAGTAGTTCTGGAGGGTAACGGTCGCCAGCGTCTGGTTCTCGTTCTTGATCTCCACCTCTTCCTTCGCCTCAATAGCCTGGTGCATACCTTCGTTGTAACGGCGACCAGCCAGCACGCGGCCGGTGAATCCATCCACGATGAGGACCTCGCCATTGCGGACGATGTAGTCCTTATCGCGGGTGAAGAGCTCCTTCGCCTTCAAAGCGTTATTGAGGTAGGACACCAGCTGGGAGTGCTCAGGTGCGTAGAGGTTTTCAATGCCCAGCTGGTCTTCGACGAATTCCACGCCTTCCTCAAGCACACCAATGGTGCGCTTCTTGTGGTCCACCTCGTAGTGGATGCCCTCGCGCATCTTCGGGGCCAGCTTGGAAAAGACTCCGTAAAACTGAGAGGACCCATCGACCGGGCCGGAAATGATGAGCGGGGTACGCGCCTCATCGATCAGAATAGAGTCAACCTCATCCACGATGCAGTAGTTGTGGCCGCGCTGGACGGTTTCATCGAGTGAGCGGACCATGTTGTCGCGCAGGTAGTCAAAGCCCAGCTCGTTGTTCGTGCCGTACGTGACGTCGCAGGCATAGGCTTCCTTGCGCTCTGCAGGGCGCATCTCGGAGAGGATGACGCCAACGGACAGTCCCAGCCAGCGGTGAACACGGCCCATCATCTCGGCGTCACGCTTAGCCAGGTAGTCGTTGACGGTCACGATGTGGACGCCCTTGCCTTCGAGGGCGTTAAGGTAGGCCGGCAACAGCGACGTCAGGGTTTTACCCTCACCAGTGCGCATCTCGGCAACGTTGCCAAAGTGCAGGGCGGCACCGCCCATGATCTGCACCTTGTAGTGCTTCTGGTCGAGCACGCGCCAGGCGGCTTCACGCACGGTGGCGAATGCTTCGAGAAGCATGTCATTCATCTTTTCGCCATCCGCCAGACGCTTCTTAAACTCGTCTGTCTTAGCCTTAAGCTCGTCATCCGACAGCGCCGCGAATTTATCTTCTAGGGCAATAACATCATCAGCAATTTTAGCCAGGCGCTTGACGGTGCGTCCCTCACCGGCACGGAGCAGCTTGGAAAGTCCAAACACGTCTAGATAGTCCTTCTGGTCGCGACAATAAAGTTAACTCGTCGCCATTGTACTCACTAGCTTTTCCGTATCGATTCGCCACCCAACCCAAAACGCAAAATCCGATACTCAGCCCGCGCCCGCACGCGCGTCCATCCTGTGTTTTCTCAGAACCACAGAGCGCGGCGCCGCAACGAACTCCTAACAACCAACTGCTAACAGTTGCGCGCCTCACAACGAAGGTTTATATAAGGGCGCGACAAGGGCGCCCACTCCCCCACCCCCGCAGTCCCCTACTCACCCGGACGCAGAACGAGACAGAACAGGAATGACTATGCAGTTCTCCAAGATTGCCGTAGCTACCGCTACCTCCGCAGCTTTAGCTTTGAGCACCATAACCGCCCCCGCCGCCGTGGCTGATGATTCTGAAGCACCGCGCGGTGGTAGCGCCATGTGGACCTATGACGCGATCATGACCGGAACCATGGATGCCATCGCCACTTCCCACCGCCCAGGGTCGCATCCCACCGAAAACTTCGGACTGGATCTGATTCTGTTCGCCCCAGTGGCCCTGCTCATGCTGCCACTGCAAAAGCTAGCTGAGGCCGAAGTGCACCTGTCCAGCCAATTCGGAATATAGCTGCGTCGCGATAAACGAAAACACGTTTCCCCGCGCTGCATGTGCAGCGCGGGGAAACGTGTTGTAGCCGGGATAATTTTCCCGAAGGGCTTAATACTTAGCCCTTCGGACGCTTAGCCCTTAAGCGTCCGTCAGGGAGATAAGGCCGTAGTCAAAGGCGTGGCGGCGGTAGACCACAGACGGCTTGTTGTTCTCTTCGTTGATGAAGAGGTAGAAGTCGTGGCCGACCAGCTCCATCTCGCTGAGTGCATCATCCACGGACATCGGGGTGGCCGGGTGCTCCTTGAAGCGCACAACCTGGCCCGGGCGAACGTCCTCGACCGTCTCTGCGTACGGGTCGATGTAGCGTTCTTCCTTACCGGGCTTAGCCGCTTCAGCCTCGGCGACCAGCTCGGCAGCAATCTGACCGGTACCCTTCTGAGCGCGGTGGCCGGACTTCACGTTCTCGCGGCGCACCTTTACCTTGCGCAGGGAGCGCTCCATCTTGCCCAGAGCCGTCTCGAGTGCGGCGTAGAACGAATCTTCCTTAGCCTCAGCGCGGGCGATGTGCCCCTTACCGGTAGCGGTAATCTGCAGACGCTCTGCCTCAGACTCGCGGCGCGGGTTCGGCTCGTGCTGCAGCTCCACGTGGAAGAAGGTCAGGGTCGGATCAAGGCGCTCGATCTTGGCTAGCTTTTCAGTGACACGTTCCTGGAAGTGCTCCGGAACCTCCACGTTACGACCGGTGATGGTGACCTGAGCGTTGGTCTGCTGGGACATGTAATGCCTCCCTTTACTCGTGGGGACTGAATGACTGCACATTCTGCGGACCTCATTCAAGCCTGTGATTCGGGGCTTAGTGTCCGCTTCCCTGTGACACCCCTCATGCTACCACTGGTCATAACCAACGGGTTCACTGGCCCCCTCTACAGACGCTGGATGTCGCTCCACCCTACGCATCTGCCAGGGCAATCGCCCCCGCCACGTCACCCCCGACGGCCCACACGCGAGCTGCGCTGGCGCGGAGTGTCGCGCCGGTCGTGATGACGTCGTCGACAAGCAGCACGCTGCGCCCCGCCAACGTACGGGCGGCCGGCAGCAACCGCACGGCACTGCGCATATTGTCTGTGCGCTCCGCGGCGTTGAGCTGCGACTGATCCGCACTGCCTTCGGCCGTCATCAAGGCATTAACCACGTCCCAACCAGGAAGCCGAGCAGACGCCGCCTGGCATAGCGCGGTCACCGGATCACCACCACGCTTGCGGGCCGACGACGCCCGTGTCGGGGCGGGCACCAACAGCGCGGTCTCCGGAATGTCGCCGCGGGCGCGCAGGTAGTCGATGCCAGCGGCAAGCACCGCGCCTAAGTGCGCGCGCACCGCCTGGTGTCCGCGTTCCTTCATCGCGATGATGACCCCGCGGCGGGTATCGGAATACGGTCCGAGCGCCCACGCCGGAAACCCTAATGGCTGCGGACGTTCCACACGGCGCGGAATCTGGCGCAGGTGGTGCTGGCAGGCAGCGCACAGCACGCCACCCGCAGAGGTCTCACCCCCGCACCCGGCGCACGGGCGCGGGAGGAACAGCTCCATGAGCGCGGCGGTGGCCTCACCTATCCCCCGATGTTTCGGCATGCACCCAACTCTAGCCTGACTCCTGAGCTGTCCTCTAACGAGCGATAATCGGAGAGGAACGCACTCCCTGCAGGCCTTCGACCTCACGCCAATAAGAACGCTCGGATCCACCCGCGGGAAGCTGCAGCAGCGCATGCGCATCGGTGACATAAAGCGTCGACGGCGAAGAGGCCACCGCGACCACGGGTGCGGTGATATTTCCGGTGGGCAGTGTGGTGGCCGAAGATCCGTCTTGCTCGATGCGCCACACCGGAGAGCTCGACGCCGAGGTACCCACGAGCAGGGAGCCGTCTGTCTGCCACTCCACCGACAAAGCAGAGCCGGCCAGCTCTGGGCCCACCTGGTGAACGTTGACGATGCGCCGCTCACCCGACGTCGCGCGGGCAACCACACCGGTATAAATGCTGCCATCGATAATCATGGCGATACGCGCTCCCGTCAGGGACAGCCGGATGACGGAGATTTCGCCTTCCACGTTCTCTAATGCGGAGGTGTCCACCTCCGCGGTGCTCAGCTCGCCGGTGGCCGGCGAGCGTGTCACGCGGACCACGTGCTTGCCGTCGACGACGGTCCACGCCACCTGTCCTCCCACCTCGAAGGTGGGGCGGGCTAAAGTTTCACCCTTGACCGAATCCTTGAGCTCGTGGCCGAGCTCGCCCATCGCCAGCTGTGACTCCTTCTCAGAGCGCTTGCGTACCGCGGCGACCATGCCCTCATCGGAGACGTCCGCGGACTGGATATCGTGAATCTGCCCGGCCATTCCCTGCACCTCGGTGCTGCCTTCACCTTTAACCTCGAGGAGTGAGCCGTCATTGACCGCGTAGAGCTTAGGCACGGACTGGGCAGCCACCTCTGGGTTGAACTCAGCAAAGTCATCGATGGTCATTTCCTCCATGCCGTCGACAAGCGGGCTGCCATCGATGGTGGCGCGCACTGATTTCGTGATCTCTGCGTTGTTGAGGGTCCAGACCAACTGGGCGGCGAACTTGAGGCGCTCCTCCTGGGTCATTCCTGCCATCCCGCTGAACTCGTAGACGCCATCGTTGATTCCCAAGAAGGTAGCGTCCTTGGGGCTTAAGGTGGACGTCGCCGGCGCGATATCGGAGGACGGCCCCTGCAGCAGCAGGGTCACTAGCTCCGAGGCGATTGACTCCTTCCCCGAATAGAGCCAACGACGGTCCGCCACCAGCAGGCGTTGGGTTGTATCGAAAAAGTACAGCGACTGCGGCCGGTAGCGGTTGCGCAGTTCGGTGCGCTCAATCACAGCACCAGTGGGCAAATCCGTGATGCGCCATTGCCCATTGAACTGGCGCAGTCGGACGGTTGCTTCGATGCGCGAATTATCGGGGACATAAGCCCCGCCATTGGCCAAACGGCCAATAATATTGCCGCGGACCGAGTATTCCAGGTCGCCGTCTTCCATATTGGACGTCACGAGATCGATGGAATCCACCACCAGAACGGTATCCGTGGGGTCCCAGGAATTAGCTATATTCGTCGAAAGGAAGGTGCGGGCGGCGGCGTAGTTACCGGTGGGAATCGCCACCGCCGAATAGAAGTCACGCACGAGGAGATCAGGCTCGCTATCTGTACGCGGTTCGACGACAGCATCGTCTGCCCGGTCATGCGGTTCGAAAGTCCCGATCACTTGCGGATCCGTGTTGTTCGGCAAGGTCGAGCACCCGACGAGGGCTATGAGCGCAACGCAGCTGAACACTGCGAGTGGGCGGCGGGCCGGCATCATCGCTGGGCCTCCTCCTCGAAATCAGGAACGGTGTTGTGATTGAAAGGCGTGTCCACGCCACGGGATTCGCGCTCTGAAGGCCACACGATTCCTGTGTCCGAATCACCTTTCAACACGGGCATGTCCGGCTCCGAGGTCAACTCGAGCGCGGATTGTTCTTCTGCCTCGACCTGCCCCGGTGCACCTGGGACCTCCAAAGCGATGGGCTCGGACTCTACCTTCTGGTCTGGTGTGCGGGGCAGGATAAGGCGGAAGCGCGAGCCCACGCCAAAGTAGCCAATAGCGTCCAACGTACCGCCGTGCAGCACCGCATCCTCGCGGGCGATGGCAAGGCCCAGACCGGTTCCGCCAGAATGGCGTTTACGGGAAGAGTCCGCACGCCAGAATCGGTTGAACACCAACTCCTCCTGGCCCTCCTTGAGGCCAACACCGGAGTCGGTGACTGCGATACCGACGGCGTCCTCCGTCGCCCCGATATCCACGGTGACGGGGTTTCCCTCAGAATGGTCGATGGCATTCGCGAGCAGGTTGCGCAGGATGCGCTCGACACGCCGTGAATCGCATTCGACGGCCACGGGTTCCTCCGGAATATGAACGATGACGTCCACGTCGAGCTCGGCGGCGAGGTGTTCTACCTGACTCAACGCGGAGTCTACGCAGGAGCGAATATCGATGGAGGCCGTGGACAGATCCGCCACGCCCGCATCGTGGCGAGAGATCTCCAGCAGATCCGCCAGCAAGTCCTCGAAGCGATCCAGCTCCTTGATAAGCAGCTCCGCCGAGCGCTTGGTATAAGGGTTGAACTCATCCGCGTCCTCCGCGATGACATCCGCCGCCATGCGCACCGTGGTTAGCGGCGTGCGCAACTCGTGCGACACGTCGGAGGTGAACTGCCGCTGGAGATCGCCATACTCCTCCAGCTGGGCGATTTGCTTGGAGAGCTTATCCGCCATGTCGTTGAAGGAGGAGGCAAGGCGGCCCATCTCATCATCCGAGTTGACCACCATGCGCTCACGCAGGTGACCGGCGGCAAAGCGCTGCGCGATACGCGAGGCAGAGCGAATCGGCACGATCACCTGCTGGGTAGCCAGCCACGCGATGCCCACGAGGAGAACCACGACGACCACTCCAGCAGCGGAGAGCAAACCACGCATGAGCGCCATCGTGGATTCCTCAGATTCCATGGACAACACGAGGTAGACCTGGGTATTCGGGATGTCGCTTTCAATGGGCGTGCCCACCATCAGTGCGTTGTAGGTAGCCCCCGATTGCTGGTCCACCGTGGCGTACTGCTGCACGACTTGGCCCTGACCGACGAGCTCCCGCATGCCATCGGGGATGCGGTAACCCTCCGGTGAGGTGGTGGCTGTGCCGTCGGAGTTCTCCACAAGGATGACCGGCTCGTACACGGCCTGGGCATCGGGTTGCTGTGCCGACATCTGCCCCAGTGCAGCGCGTGCGGAGTTGATGCGTACCTGCGTTGAGTTAGCCGTTCCTGTCGCGTCAATCTGTTGCTCCACGGCTACGCGGGCGCGGTCGAGCTCTTGCAGCGCGGTGTCCTCTTTCTGGCTCACCAGCTGCTGCGTGAGCACCGACACCAGGGCGTAGGCCAGGATGATCATGACCACCGTGGAGGCCACCAGCATCATGCCCAGCACGCGTGTCTGCAGGGACGTACGCCAGCGCTCGACGATGCCATCCCGGGCTCGCGCTAACCAACCAAAAATAGCGGCAGTCCTTTACTCGGCGGTTTTTCCAGTCTTGTACCCCACACCGCGCACGGTGAGGACGATGTGTGGATCCTCCGGATCGTGCTCAATCTTGGCGCGCAAGCGCTGAACGTGCACGTTGACGAGGCGAGTATCCGAGGCATGGCGGTAACCCCAAACGGATTCGAGCAACGCCTCACGGGTGTGGACCTGCCCGGGCTTGCGGGCCATTTCCAAAAGGAGGTCGAACTCCAGCGGGGTCAACGAGATTTCCTCGCCGCCCTTGCGGGTGACGGTGTGCTCAGGAACGTCGATCAGCAGGTCCCCTACCTCGATGATCTCTCCGGAGCCCCCGTCGATCCGACGCAGGCGCGCACGGATGCGGGCGATGAGTTCCTTGGGCTTGAAGGGCTTGGTGATGTAGTCATCCGCCCCCGATTCGAGGCCGAGAACCACATCAACGGTGTCCGTCTTCGCGGTGAGCATGACGATGGGCACAGAAGACTCGGTGCGGATGGCACGGCAAATATCGACGCCGTTCATGCCCGGAAGCATGAGATCCAACAGGATCAGATCTGGGTCGTGCTCGCGGAAGGCCGGGATGGCCTCGTTACCATCGTTGACGGCAATAGGTTCCAGCCCCTCTGCCTCGAGCACGATGGTGAGCATTTCGGCGATTGCCGGGTCATCATCCACGACCAAGATTTTCGGTGCCACGTTATTGTTCTCCTACAAGCTCCTTGACAGCTTGGATAATCATATCGGCATCCGCGGTGGCGATCCACTGCCCAGCCCACTGCTGCTGCGCTAGACGACGGTAAGCAGCGGCCGTGCGGGCCTGCAGCCCCGCATCCCGCTCATAGCGATCGCGATGGCGCCCCTCATCCTCCGCCGCCCGGGCTACGGCGCGCTGGCCGGCGACTTCGACGTCAGTGTCCAAGAAGATCTGCAACTGCGGAACGGGAAGGCCAAAACGCTCGAACTCGAGCTCGTAGACCCAGTCAACGATGAGCTCCCCGCCCACCCTTGCGGCGGAGTAGGCCGCGTTCGACGCCACGTAGCGATCCAGGATGAGCAAGGAGTCTGCGGATTCGGCGGCGAGCAGCTGTTCCTTAGCGCCCCACCGGTCCAAGGCGAAGAGAGTGGCCATCCCGTAGGCCGAATCGGTGAGATCTCCCATGCGCCCGTAGAGCGCTTCCTGCGCGAGCTGCGCGTGCACGGAGTCTTCGTAGCGCGGGAAGCTTAAGACCGAGACCTCGCAGTCGAGCTCTTCCCGCAGACGCTGGGTGATGGTGTTCTTTCCCGCACCATCGATTCCTTCAATACTGATCAGCATGCTGGCGTACTAGGAAAGCGCCTCGATGAAGGGCTCGAGGTCGTAGTCCTCCTCGACGCCTTCGAGCAGCTCGAGGGCGTGCTCGTTGAGGTTCTCGCTTCCGGAACCGGCCAGATCACGAATGAATGGGTAGTCCTCAACCACCTCCCCGGCGCTGAATGGGGCGCCCGCCCAAATCGCGGCAATCGTGGCCGCCGCCAGCGCGTTGCGTTGCTCGTCCTCGGTCTGATCCTCACCGGAGACCGCCAGGGCGCAGGCATCATCGACCGCGGCAACGATCTCTTCGTCCTCAAGGTCTGCCAGTTCATCCAAGAAGTCGACGTTGACTTCGTCGGCGAAGATGTCCTCATCCCATGAGCTCATTGTTTCTCCTTCATCTTTTACGCGAACAGGGGGTTTATGTTGGGGTCTATTTTCTTGTGTCCACGGTGGGTCAGTGTGGCGTCGTGGGGCGCGCCCACCGCCAGCCGCTATCTAATCCAATTTCTACCATTCTTTAGGCGCCCTTATGCAAGGCTTCGGCCAATGAGCCCGTTTTATTACAGCTGCGCCACAGTTCCCTGTAATACCGACCTGCCTGCATTGTGGAAAGAGGTATGAACAGGGGTTATTGCCCAGGCCATTTACTATCCCTATATTCGTGCTATCGTTGTTACCGACTTGTGACCTTTGTGCAGTTAGGAGAGCGCCCCGCATGACGAGCAGTTCACGCCGCATCCTCGCCTTCGTGGCGGCCGGCCTCCTGTGTGCCGTCGCCGTGGGCGTCGCGGTGTGGCGCATGAGCGCACCCGAATCCGTCGTGGCTAAGCCCTCGGCCGCCACCGCGGTGTCCAGCACAGCCACCACGTCCTCATCAGCGACGCACTCCTACACCACCACGGCTTCTCCGACGACCACCCAGTCGAAGGACTCGCACACGCCGGTTGCTGCGCCGGCAGAGGATCCGTACTTAGCGCCGAACGCCGTTGTCAACAACACGGAGCCCGCTGGCCCCACGGCCGTCTACCGCCCGGATAACGTCTCCTCGCTGCAGAACCAGCAACCGCAGGCGACACAGAACGTGCAGAACCCGCCGGCACCGGTTGCTACCACCCCAGCGACGGCTCCCTCGACTGACCCGTCCACGGCCTCCGAATCCGTGGCACCTGGCTCTACCCCGCAGCACACCGAGCCAACGCCACCGCCGGCCACCCTGGAGCCGCAGACTGCCGCACCGCAGGATTCGGCCCCACAGGAATCCCGCGGGGAACGCGAGCACAACCCCCAGTTGACCGAGCAGCAACCCACCGAGGCTTCTGATTCCTTCAACCCGCGGCCGGCCGGGCTCGCCCAAGAAGCCCCGAAGCCCGGGGCCGAGCCTGACTCCGTTACGGAACACCGTGAGCCGACCGAAGCCGAGCAAAAGCAGTGGGACGAGTCTGCCCAGCACGGCAATGAGGCGATAGAGTCGCTGGTGCGCGAATCCGAGGCGCACCGGACCAATGAGGCCCCCACCCCGGCAGCCCCAACGGATGACGTCCCCGCCGCGAAGGAACCGTCCGCAGAAACCCCCACCGCCGTTAAGCCGGGCGAGAAACCCATGGAACCCGCCGCCGAACCGGCAGCGGTGCACCTCTAAAGGTGCACCTTAAGCTCTAGACGCGAGCGACAAATACCTCCGCGCCTTCGGTCTCCGCGGCACGGATCGTGGCGGCTGGGTCGCTGGCTGGAATCCATGCCGCGTGGCCAGCGCTGAAGTCCACGCTCTCCCCCTCGTCGTTGCTCACCGTGGCCGCGCCAGCGGTGCACAGCAGGATCATCGGGCCGTCGCTGTCTACCTCGGCGGAGTCCGCAGCGGAAAGCTCCACGCGGTCCAGCAAGAATTCCTCAATCGGCACCGGGTAGGCCCACGCCGTGGCCCCCGTAATACTGCCCGTTGCTTCCTTTCCAGCTGCGTCTGCGTGCGCTATTTGCTCCACTCGCGGATCCTCCGCCGCCTGGTACGTCAGGACCTTGACCAGCTCAGGAACGTCAACGAACTTCGGGGTCAGGCCGCCGCGCAGCACGTTATCGGAGTTGGCCATGATCTCCACGCCCAGACCAGACACATAGGCGTGCAGCTGTCCGGCGTCAAGGTAGATCGCCTCACCCGGCTGCAAGACGATGTGGTTCAGCAGCAGCGCGCCCAGCACGCCGATGTCCCCCGGGTACTGCTCGTTGATCTTCGACACGGTCCCCATCACGGTAGACATCCACGGCTCACCGGCTTGGCTTTCGCGCAGGCGCTCGCCCGCGGCTACCACCGCGCTGATAAGCTCCTTGCGCTTAGCGCTGGGGATAGTGATCCACGTGGTAAACAGCGCGCGGAGGCTGTCGCCTTCGGCAGCGGGGTCCGGATCGAGCATGCCCTCGTAGTGCGCGAGCTCTTCGCAGTCCAAAGCCGCGAAGAGGCTGCGGGTCTGCGAGAGGGGGCGGAAGCCCGCCATGGCGTAAAACTCTGTGAGTGCCACGATGAGCTCCGGCTTGTGGTTGTCATCCTTGTAGTTGCGGTTGGCCGCCGTGAGTTCGATACCCTCCGCGTTCTCGCGAGCAAAGCCTTCCTCGGCCTGTTGCTTGGACGGGTGCGCCTGCAGCGACAGCGGCTCGGCGGCAGCCAGGATCTTCAACAGGAAGGGCAGTCCGGCGCCGTACGTTTCCGCTACCCGCTTGCCCAGTTGTCCTTGCGGATCCGCGGCGATGATCTCATCCAGCTTCTCGCCATCCACCGTCGAGGGATCAGCCGGGTGCGCGCCGAACCACAGCTCAGCCACCGGGCTAGTAGCTTCCGGTTCGCCGAGCAGCGTGGGGATCAGCGTGCGCGAACCCCACGAGTAGTTGCGGGCAGCGCTGGTGAGCAACTTCATTGACTTCCTCTGTTTCTATTTCACGTCGTAGGCGGTCGCGGCATAACTGCGCGTAATCAGCTGCAGCGCGCGGGCCAATTCCCCACAGGAGGTATCGGCGCTCGCTGCTGCGAAAGAGTGGGGAAGGTTCGCCTCTTCCTGTCCCCATAAAACAACTCTCAAGGGTACCAAAGGCTCTTCCGCTTCAAACGGGTCATAGAAGATGTCAGTCTGGTCTGTCTGCAGAATCGGCCCTAAGCCTTCCGCGTCAACAACGGTCCCTCCCAGCCCGTGGGCTGCCCACAGCTCACCGGCCATGCGGGCAACAAGCGCGTCGAGGTGCACGCGCGTGCGCTCTTCTGACAGCGCATAGGGATCAGGCCCGCTGCTGTGGATGACCCGGCCGCCCTCTACGAACTCACGCAACGCGCGCCCAGGATTCGTCGTGGAGTCACGTTGCGGGGATAGTGCTTCCAGCTCACGGTCCACGGCATCGGCGACGTCCTCCACGCGACGAGAAACGAGAACTGGGTCTTCGCTCAGCACCGCGTACACCGCATGCACAGCTGTAATCACGCGCACCGGGGAAATCCCTTCGGCGGTGGGCAAAGTGTCTATGACGATGGCGTCTTCGGGTGCGTCCTCGATCTCGTTGAGGAGAATGGTCGTGGAACCCCGGCGCGCAGCGGTATGCAGCGCGCGCTCCGCCCATGGGCTATCTCCCGCCACCACCACGACGTCGAGGGCACCAGTAAAGCGCGGCAGCGATTCGCTAACCATGATGGGGACTTCAGCGGGCTCAGCTAGGCCCACAGCAACGTGAGCGGCAGCGCGGGAAACTTGGTCGGCGGCAAGGATGACGAGGCTTCGCGGACGGAGTCCGCCCAGCACGCGAGCAAGCTCCGGCACGGATGCAGCCACCACGCGCGCTTGGGCGCCTTCGTGGGCGATGTCAAAGAAGCCCACGGTTTCGGGGTCATAGGAAGTCATAGGCCCGAGCATAGCTAGGATCAGTGGCCATGAGCATTCATCCGGTAGTCCTTGTCGGCGGCGGCCCAGGCGCGTGGGATCTGATTACCGTGCGCGGCATGCGCGCGCTGCAGGAAGCCGAGGTCATCGTGGCCGATCACCTCGGTCCCACTGCCCAGCTAGATAAGCTGTGCGATATTGACGCCAAGGAGCTCATCGACGTCTCCAAGATCCCCTACCGCGCCCAGGTTGCCCAGGAGCGTATCAACGAGATCCTCGTGGAGAATGCCCGCCAGGGGCGCCGCGTGGTCCGCCTCAAGGGCGGGGACCCGTACGTGTTTGGGCGTGGCTTCGAGGAGCTCACTGCACTCACTGCGGCGGGCATCCCGGTGGAGGTCGTCCCCGGGGTGACCTCGGCCGTCGCGGTGCCCGCCCTGGCGGGAACGCCGGTGACCCACCGTGGGGTGGTCCACGCCTTCACTGTGGTCTCCGGGCACCTGCCGCCAGGCCACCCCAAGTCCTTGGTGGATTGGGCAGCGCTGGCACGTTCCGGGGCTACCTTATCCGTCATTATGGGTGTCAAGAACGCGGCCGCCATCGCCGCCGCGCTGATCGACGCCTCCCTCTCCCCCCACACCCCCGTGCGCATCATCCAGGAGGGCTCCCTCGATGGTGAGCGGGCCTTCAGCTGCGAGCTCGCGGAGCTGGGGGCCACCATGGAGGAGCACTCGGTGGCTCCCCCGGCGGTCATCGTCATCGGTGAGGTTGCTGGGCTCTAGCCCCGAGTTCTACTCAACTCCGACGCGCTCTTCCTCCGATTCCGCGGAGCTGCCTGCATGGGCGCCCTCGCGGCCGGTCGGCTCCGTCGTTTCAACGACTCGGCTGCCAGTGCGCTGCTGCGAAATGCTATCCCCCTCCGCGCTCTGTGCGGATCGAGCCCGGCGCTGGTTCGCCCAGACCGTGAGAGCAACACCGAGGACCAGCGCAGCGACCTGCAGAAGAAGGACCTGCTGATGCGCCAGCGCCCACCCTAGGGCCTTCGGAATGTTGAGCGTCACGATAGCCGTGCCCACGAAGCCTCCAAGGAGCGTGGGGTTAATGCGGGAGATGAGCCACGCCGCAATCGGTGCGGTGATCATCCCGCCGATAAGCAACGCTAAAACCGCGGCGGCGTTAGCCACGATCTCCTCCCAGAGGCCAACGATGAAGCCCGCCGTGGCGCCAAAAGTGACGAGGAATTCTGCGGTGTTGACGGTGCCGACGATGCGCCGCGGCTGCTCGCGGCCGACCGCCATGAGCGTCGAGGTGGAAATCGGGCCCCAGCCACCGCCGCCCGAAGCATCGACGAAGCCTCCCACCACGCCGAGCCCCGCGAGAAAAGGAGTGGAGTGCTGTCGGGTCTCCTGCGATGTACTGATCCGTGGGCGTGAGAAGCGCCAGACTAGGTTGATGCCTAAGACCACGAGAATCGCAGACGTTACGGGCGCGGCAGCCTCGAGCGAGAGGTTAGACAGAACCGTCGCTCCAATGAAGGCCGACAAACCTCCCGGCACGCCGAGCTTGAGCACCGTGGGCCAATGCACGTTGCCAAAACGCCAGTGACTGATTCCGGAGACCAAGGTGGTACCCAGCTCCGAGGTGTGCACCACGGCGGAGGCCGTCGCCGGTCCCAAACCCGCCAGCAGCAGGATGGTGGTGGAGGTAACACCGAAGCCCATGCCGATGCCGCCGTCGACAAGCTGCGCGGCGGCACCCGCAATCGCGATGAGGATGAGGCTACGCACGGGCCACCTCCGCATAACGGTGGGAAACAATGCCGGCGAGTGCCTCACCCAGCGGAGGGAGCACCTGCCGGGACTCCCCGCCCCTGTGCCCTGCATCCTCGTCGAGGCGATCTAAGAGCAGGCCGGGGCTCACAAAGAGTGGCACGACGACCTCCTGATTGCCATCTGAGCCAACGGGCTCGCGCTCACCACGCGTCGCATAGGCAACCTTCGCTGTGCATCCGGTGAGCTCACCGACGCGTCGTGCTAGATCCGCGACGGCAGCATTGGCACGCTCATCGGAGGAGCCGACAGAATAGAGCACAACAGTATCTGTCCCCTCGGGAACGCGCTTAGCCAACAGACGCGCCATATCCTCACCAGTACCGAGGCCACGGGCTTGATGAAGGCGCACTCCGGACGCCGCAGAGGCCTGGGCCAAAGCTGCAGGAACATCGATGCGCTGGTGGTAGCCCTCGGTAAAGAGCAAAGGCACAACGACCGCCTCGCGTACCCCTTGCGCTGCTAGGCTGCGCGCCGCCTCATCGAGCGGCGGGTCATTGAATTCCAAGTGTGCGGCGGTAGCCGGCACCCCGGCTAGCTCGCCAGCGGCGTGGGTCAGGGCCATAACGTTCGCTGCGGCCTCGGGGTGGCGTGAGCCGTGTGACAGGGTTAGTAAAGCGGTAGTAGCGGTCGGGGCGGTCATGGTGTGTTTCCTCAAGTGTGAGCTTTCGCGGTGGAGTGGCCGCGGCGAGCGAGAGAGCGCTGCAGCGCCTCCGTGGAGGAGACCGCCGGCGCAGGCGCTACGGGGGCATCGTCCTGGCCGTGGAAGCGTACGGAAAAGATGCGGAGGCACTCCTCGCACTTCCAGGCAAAATCATCTTCCTCATCGGGAAATAGGTTTGTCCCGGCACAGTAGGGACAAAAGGCTGGGTGGTTACGGTTCGGGTTGGGCTGACGGCGAAAATTCACTGCAGGTCCTCCTCGTCCGCGCGCAGGACCCAGTGGCGGAACTGCTCGCCGTCCTCGCGCTGCTCCTTATATTTATTGACCAAGCGGATGACGTAGTCGGGCACTTCATCGGCCACCACCTTGTGTCCGCGCAACTTGCGGCCCCAGTCCGGGGAGAGGCCGAGCGCACCGCCCAGGTGGACCTGGAATCCTTCGACGCGATTGCCCTCGGCATCGGTCACGATCTGTCCCTTCAGCCCGATGTCCGATACCTGCGAGCGCGCGCAAGCGTTGGGGCAGCCGTTGAGGGCGATGGAGAGCGGGACGTCGAGATCGCCGAGGGTGTCTTCCAGGATGTCAACGAGCTCGATGGCGCGGGCCTTGGTGGTCACGTGCGCGAGCTTACAAAATTCCAGGCCGGTGCAGGAGATGACGCCGCGGCGAAACTCCGAGGGCTGGGAGTACAGGCCCGTCTCATCCAAGGCGCGGGACAGGGCAGGGATATCCTCTTCTTCCACGTCGAGGAAGAGAAGCTCCTTCATCGGGGTCGTACGGATGCGGTTGATTCCGAATTTCTCGGCCACGTCGGCGATGGCGATGAGCTGCTCACCGGTGGCATGCCCCACGGTGGGTTTGACGCCGACGTAGAACTTGCCATCCTGCTGGCGGTGCACGCCCACATGATCGCGGTTGCCGGGTGTGATGGGGAGCGGGAGGCCGTCGAGAAGCGGCGCGTCGAGGTATTCCTCTTCCAATACCTTTCGGAACTTCTCGATGCCCCACTGCGCTACGAGGAACTTAAGGCGCGCGCGGTTGCGGTTGCGGCGGAAGCCATAGTCGCGGAAGATGCGCGCCACACCGGCCCATACCTCCGGCACGCGCTCGAGCGGAATCCATGCGCCGAGGGACTGCGAAAGCATCGGGTTGGTCGACAGGCCTCCGCCGACAAAGCAATCGAAGCCGGGCCCGTACTCAGGGTGATTCGTGCCCACGAAAGCAACGTCCTGGATTTCGTGGGTGACGTCTTGGCGGGCGTTGCCGGAGATGGCAGACTTGAACTTACGCGGAAGGTTGTGGAATTCATCGCGCAAGAGGTACTCATTTTTGATCTCCTCAATGGCCGGGGTGGCATCGATAATTTCGTCGGCGGCCACTCCCGCTACCGGTGAGCCCAGGATGACACGGGGGACGTCGCCGCAACCCAGCAGAGTATCTAGCCCCACAGAGCGCAGTTTCTCCCAAATGGCGGGGACATCCTCAATCTGAATCCAGTGCAGCTGGATGTTCTGACGGTCCGTAAAGTCCGCGGTGGAGCGCGCATAGTCGCGCGAAATCTCTCCTACGGCACGCAACTTGGCGGGATCGGCGCGGCCGCCGTCGAAGCGCACGCGCATCATGAAGTACTCATCCTGCAACTCGGCGTTACTGAGTTTGGAGGTCATCTCGCCGCCAAGGTTCTGGTTGCGCTGGGTGTACAAGCCCAACCATTTAAAGCGCGGGGCAAGATCCTCGGCGGGGATGGAGGAAAAGCCCTGCTTGGAATAGATATCGATAACGCGCTGGCGCACGGCCAGGGCATCGTCGGCCTGCTTAATCTCCTCGTCGGAATTCAGCGGAGCGGTGCCGTCAATCTTCCACTGGCCTTCCGGCTTCTTCACACGCGGGCGTCGCTTCGTTGCGGTGGTCATAATCTGCTGCCTTTCGTCGGTTAGTAAAAACCTACCGGTCTAGACAAAGTAGACAAAGCAGTCTTTTTTATTTTCTCACGAATATGCAAAGCACGCTGGGTTTATGCCACAATGTTCTCCGAATGTAATTAGGCCCAGTTGCCCTCCAGCAGACAAGCCGGTTCAATGAAACCCACGCTTGTTTAGACCTAAGCTTTCGTTAGTTACTACAACATTCCGAAAGGCCATCATGACTCAGCAGCCCCTGAAAGTAGCCGTCATCGGCGCCGGCCCAGCCGGCATCTATGCCTCCGACATCCTGGTGAAGAAGACCGGCGGCAACGTTCAGATCGATCTCATCGAGCAGATGCCCGCCCCCTTCGGGCTCATCCGCTACGGCGTGGCTCCGGACCACCCGCGCATTAAGGGAATCATCAACTCCCTGCACCGCGTGCTCGACACCGAACAGATTCGCCTTCTGTCCAACATCAACGTGGGCCGCGATGTCACCGTCTCCGAACTCGAGGAGTACTACGACGCCATCGTCTTCGCCACCGGCGCCGTCGGCGACTTGGGTATGAACATCCCGGGCTCCGATCTAGAGGGCATTCATGGTGCCGGCGAATTCGTCGGCTTCTACGACGGCAACCCGCGCTTTGAGCGCTCCTGGGATCTCTCCGCCACTGACGTCGCGGTGATCGGCGTGGGCAACGTCGGCCTCGACGTGGCCCGCATCCTGGCCAAGACCGGCGATGAACTCAAGGAATCCACCGAGATTCCCGACAACGTCTACGAGTCCCTGGCCAAGAACCAGGCCACCACCGTCCGCGTCTTCGGCCGCCGCGGCCCGGCTCAGGCCAAGTTCACCCCGCTGGAGCTCAAGGAGCTCGACCACTCCCCGACCATCAACGTGGTGGTGGACCCGGAGGATATCGACTACGACGAAGCCTCCCTCAAGGCCCGCGAAGAGGCCAAGTCCTGCGACCTGGTGTGCCAGACCCTGGAAGGCTACGCCATCCGCGAGCCGAAGGACGCCCCGCACACCCTGCAGATCCACCTCTTCGAGCAGCCGGTGGAGTTCATCGGCGAAAACGGCAAGGTTACTGCTGTGAAGACCGAACGCACCGCCCTCAACGGCGATGGTTCCGTCTCCGGCACCGGCAAGTTCACCGAGTGGCCGGCTCAGGCCGTCTACCTGGCTGTGGGCTACCGCTCCGATGCCATTGAGGGTGTTCCCTTCAACGAGCAGAAGAACGTCATCAACAACGACGGCGGCCACGTGGTTGACCTCGACGGTGAGGTCGTGCCGGGCCTGTACACCACCGGCTGGATCAAGCGCGGCCCGGTGGGGCTCATCGGCAACACCAAGTCCGATGCCACGGAGACCATCGGCATGCTGCTTGCCGACGCCGAAGCAGGCAACCTCTCCCACTCCCGTGACGAGGACATCGTCGAGCTCTTCGAGTCCAAGGGGCTGGAGCACCTGACCTGGGAGGGCTGGAAGAAGCTCGACGCCGCCGAGCGCGCCCTGGGTGAGGCCGAGGGCCGCGAGCGCAAGAAGTTTGTCGAGTGGGAAGAGATGGTCAACCACTCGCGCGACTAAGCCGGCTCGACCCAAATTAAAACTGCCCTATCTGACGAAGTTATCGCTCCCGCCGCAATGAACGCGGGGAAAATCGTCAGATAGGGCAGTTTTCGCCTCAAGGCTCGGGGTCTTCGTGCGAAGGCACGTGCCTTCACACTAAGCGCGGATGATAGCGAGCACCTCGTCGACGATGGCCTGTACCTCGTCAGCGGTCTTGGCCTCAACGTTGAGGCGCAGCAGCGGCTCAGTGTTGGAGGCGCGGACGTTGAACCACGCGTCGGTGCCCTTGAGCTGTACGGTCACGCCATCGAGCTCGTCGACGGACTCAATCTTGTCCGCCAGCTCATCCAGCACGCGCTGGGTCGTAGCCTTCTGATCCTCCACGGTGGAGTTAATCTCACCCGAGGCCTCATAGCGTGAGTACTGCGCCATCAGTTCGCTCAGTGGCTTGTCCTGCTCACCCAGGGCCGCCAATACGTGCATGGCCGCGAGCATGCCGGAGTCCGCATTCCAGAACTCCTGGAAGTAGTAGTGAGCGGAGTGCTCGCCACCAAAGACCGCCTTCTCCTTGGCCATCTGGGCCTTAATGAAGGAGTGGCCCACGCGGGTGCGCACGGCCTTGCCGCCCTTCTCCGCGATGAGCTCCGGGACGGTCTTGGACGTAATCAGGTTATGGATGACGGTGGCGCCGGGGAACTTGTCCAGGTAGCGCTCCGCCACCAGCGCACAGATGGCAGACGGCGGCACCGGCTGGCCCTTCTCGTCCACCACGAAGCAGCGATCGGCATCGCCGTCGAAAGCCAGGCCAATATCCGCCTTCTGCTCGACGGTGAACTTCTGCAGATCCACTAGGTTCTTCGGATCCAGTGGGTTGGCCTCGTGGTTGGGGAAGGTGCCGTCCAGCTCAAAGTAGAGGTCACGCACGTCGAAAGGCAGGCCTTCAAAGACCGCCGGGACGGTGTGGCCGCCCATGCCGTTCGCGGCATCCACCGCGACGACGAGCGGGCGAGAATTCTCCAGCGGCACCAAGCCGCGCAGGAAGTCGGCATAATCACCGAGCACCTCGCGCTCAGTCACGGTGCCTGGCTCGCCGTCGAAGGCCGGGGTGCCGTCGATCAGCATGTCCTTAATCTGCTCCAGGCCGGTCTCCTGGCCCACCGGAACAGCACCCGCGCGGCACAGCTTGATGCCGTTGTACTTCGCCGGGTTGTGGGAGGCGGTGAACATAGCGCCCGCACAATTCAGGTGGCCGGCGGCGAAATACAGCTCATCGGTCGACGTCAGGCCGAGTTGGATGACATTGAGGCCCTGCGCGGCAGCGCCCTCCGCGAAAGCAGCGGCCAGCTGCGGGGAGGACGGACGCATGTCATGGCCCACCGCCACGGTGGTCTCCCCTTCTTCGCGGAGGATAGCGGCGAAGGCCGCACCGGTATCGCGCACGAGGGCGTCATCGATATCCTCGCCCACGACGCCACGGACGTCATAGGCCTTGATCACTGCATTGAGCTGTTCACGAGTTCGCATAGCCCACAAGCATACCCCCGTCGGACGCGGCAATCCGCGTCCGACGGGCTAAAACTCAACTAACGGGCTAGTTAATGTCCGACGGGTTAATCAGTCTCCGACCGATTACTCGGCGTCCGGCACCACCGTCAGGTGTGCGCGGCGGCGCTGGCGGGCGTCGTGGACGCGGCGGGTCCGAAACACAGGATGGTTTGAGTTACGCGGATCGGCGCCGTCGAAGGTAGCGGAGTAGTCAATGGGATCGGCACCGGAGCCGGCCGTGGAATCATCCACCAGGCCAGTGGTCACTCGCCCGGCCTCCCGGACGGCTTCGGCGAGCGCTGTGAGGTCGTCATCCTCATCAAGCTCGATGCGGTCAACACGCACCATCTCCCAGCCTTGCGGGGCGGTGATGCGGGCGCTGTGCTTTTCGCACAGGTCCCAAGCGTGGGGATCGGTTTCTTCGGAGAGCGGACCCACGACGGCGGTTTGCTGTGCGTAGGCATAGGTCAACGTCGCCACGGCGGGACGGCCGCAGCCGGGGCGGGAGCAATGGCGAGAGCTAGTCACGCGCCCAAGTCTAAACCCTAACTTGAGATTTAGATAGTCCAACGCGGCGCGCCTCGCCACAACCCTCCTTCAGCCCGGCCTAAACTAAGCCGCATGAGCACGCCCCGCCCGCATATCCGCCCGGCCCGCCACCGCCACGGCCGCGGTGCACGTGGGCCGCTGCTGCCACACAACACGCCGCGCTATCGCAGCAGCGCCGAGCGCTTCGATATGGCGGTGCTCGAGGCCTACGCCCCCATCCATAACGCTTTTGCTGAACAGCTCACCGGACTCGACCTTGCCGTTGATACCGTGCCCCGGATGCGCCTGTCGGTAGACATGACGGTCATGCCGGATGAGATCATCGCCGACGGCCCCGTTCCACTAGGGCGCATCGTGCCTGCGGGCGTGGATTCCGCCGGTCAGCCTACGCGCGCCCGCCTGGTCATTTTCCGCATGCCCATTGAGGAGCGCGTGCAGTCGGCACAGGAGCGCGAGGAACTGCTATCGACCGTGCTTACCGCACTAGTGGCCAATTACCTGAACGTCGATCCCGGAGACATCGATCCGCGCTTTACCTGGTAAACCACTCCTGAAAACCCATCGCTCCCCCTCACCGCTGGGGCTGAGGGCCCAAACGATAAGGGGGAGCGATGACGCTGCACTACTAGATCCGCTGCGCTTAACCGATCTCACGCTTTAATCGGCGGCGCTCACGGTCTGACAAGCCGCCCCAAATTCCAAAGCGCTCATCGTGCTCCAAGGCATATTCGAGGCATTCATCCCGCACTGCACAGGCCTGGCAAATGCGCTTAGCCTCGCGCGTCGATCCTCCCTTTTCCGGGAAGAAGGCTTCCGGGTCCGTCTGGGCGCACAGCGCCTGGTCTTGCCACTCCTGCTCGACGGCACCAAAGAGTTCATCGAGCGACATCTCTGCAGCAGCACCGCCACGGAGAATAGCGCTGTTATTCGTTGTATTGTCCACGCCGCTTCCTTTCTCCGAGGTCGTTTCTCTCTTGATTCAGTGGCACCGACCCTACACCGAAACAATTTCTCGGTGCCGCGCCCGCCGTGCCGTTGATTACACTGATGTCATTTCACACCGGATCACTAAATATCGTCAACCTGTCGCGGAAGATTTTTGTTGGGCTCCAGCGAAAACGCTGTACAGCATCCCCAACTTTCACATCAGTCACAGATCTCCTAGTTAAGGGGTGATCATCGGGGGTACTACATGTAGTGGCCACCCCCGACCCTGTGAACAATTCCAAGGTTTCTTCGGCGTGTCGCCACCCAGTCGGGCAAAACACATGGATCTCATTCGCACCATAAAAACCATGCGTCACGGCATGAAAAGAGGCGCCGGGAAGATAACTTCCCAGCGCCAAGACCTGTGCCTATCCCCAGGCTTTGCCCCAGCTAGCTGAGGTGTTTAGGCATCCGAGCTAAAACGCACGCCGGCGTCCGGAATGCTCACACCTGGGAAGACGCGCATGCCGCCCTGCAGCTCGCAACGCGCGCCGATGGTGGCACCTTCGCCGATGACGCAGTTGTCGATGTGCGCGTTGGCACCAATGTGCGCGCCCGAGGCAATGATGGAGTTGTTAATGATGGCGCCCGGCTCGATAGTGACGCCATCGAAGACCACTGTGCCGTCCAAGCGGCAGCCCGCCCCAATCACGGAACCGCGGCCCACGGCCGTGCCGGACAGCAGCAGTACGCCACCGGCGATACCCGCAGACTCATCCACGACAGACTCACCCGTGCGCCCCACCAACAGCGGCGAATGCGCGATACCGCGCACCAAGTCGGAGGAGCCGCGGACGAAATCATCCGGGCGGCCCATATCGCGCCAGTAGGAGTTATCCACGTGGCCTACCACCAGGCGGCCGGACTCCAGCAGCTGCGGGAAGGTCTCGCGCTCCACGGAGACCACGCGGCCAGCCGGAATCGTCTCGATGACATCCTTCTTGAACACGTAGCAACCGGCGTTGATCTGGTTCGTCGGCGGATCCTCGGTCTTTTCCAAGAAGGCCGTTACTCGGCCCTCGGAATCGGTAGGAACGCAGCCAAAGGCACGGGGATCAGCGACGTTGAGCAGGTGCATCGTCACGTCGGCGTCCTTGGAATGATGCGTATCAAGGATGCCGTTGAGATCCATGCCGGACAAAACGTCGCCGTTGAACACCATGACCGTGTCCTGGCGCAGCTTGTCATAGACGTTGCGGATGCCGCCGCCGGTACCCAGCGCGGTCTCCTCCACCACGTACTCAATTTCCAGGCCCAGATCGGAGCCATCCCCGAAGTACTCCTCAAAGACCTCCGCTTTATAAGAAGTGGAGAGCACCACGTGCTCAATCCCGGCTTCCTTGATACGGGCGAGCAGGTGCTGGAGGAATGGGTAGTTGGCCGTGGGCAACATCGGCTTCGGCGTGCCAATCGTCAGCGGGCGCAGGCGGGTGCCGCGACCTCCCACCAGAATGACGGCATCGGCCGTCGATCCCCACTGGGGCGCTGATTCAGTCATATCGTTCCTTAATCTCTTTCAGATAAGTCACCGTTAGTGTATAGGCGCGCCTGACTCAGGAGCCGTCGCGGCACGCGCTTAAAATCAGCCCGCGCACCCGCAGCCCCAACCACAAGGCCGCGCGCAGCGGCGCCTGGTACCAGTGCGGGTGCCTATCCGCTTGGAAGCGGTAAGCCGAATCGTGGTGGGCGCGCAGCATCGCGCCGCGATGCGCTTTCGTCGAGTGGCCTTTGGCGTGGGTAATCACCGCCGTCGGGCACAGGATGTTGCGCCAGCCGGCGCGAGTGAAGCGGTCCCCTAAGTCCACGTCCTCCAAATACATGAAGTAGCGCTCATCAAAGCCACCAATCTGCTCGAAGGCCTCCCACCGCACCAGAAGGCAGGATCCAGACAGCCAACCTGCCGGGCGCTCGCTGTTCATATCGGCGTCATCGCGATAGGCGCGCGACCACGGATTGGACGGCCAAATAGTTCCGAACAGCGCGTGGCCGATACCCGTGAGCAGCGTCGGTACGGCGCGCGCCGAGGGGTAGTTGCTACCATCCGGCTCCACGATGCGCGGGCCTACCGCCGCGGCATCCGGGTGGCGGCGCGCGCACGCAATCAGCTCATCGAGGGAACCCTCACTGAAGGTCACATCCGGGTTGGCGATGAGGAAGAACTCGTCATCGACGCCGTGCGCACGGGCGAAGCGTGCGCCGGCATTCATTCCAGCGCCGTAGCCGATGTTTCCTCCAGTATCGAGGAATTCCACGTCCTCATGCTCCCGCGCGGCGGCTTCCGGCACCCCATCGGTTGAGCCGTTATCGGCGAGGATGGTGAGGGTAGGCAGGGACGTCGCCAAGCGCAGCGATGACAAGAAATCGCTGAGGTAACGGCCAGGGGAAAAGGTCACGGTGACCACGGCCAGGGGTTTCTGTATATTCTTCACGATGAATTTGAGCGTACCCAACGCCAGCGTGCGCACGCGCCCGCGACACTGCTTCACGTTTTTGCAGCGAGCTCACCTAAACTAGTCCCGTGACTTCCCCGAACTCCCCGCGCGCCGCCCGCCATATCCAGGCCGCGCCCTCGCAGTCCGCGCCCACCGCCCAACGAGGATCGACGCCGGTGAAAGCCGTCGTCGCGTTCCTGTCTGCTGTCGTCCTGGTGCTCTCCGGCGTGGGCTACTTCACCGTGGGAAAACTAGGAAATGACATCTCCTCTGCCTCCAACCTAGCGCTGGGCAACCAGGGTGGTTTCAAGGACAACGGTCTCGATGGCGCGGTAGATATCTTGCTCGTGGGCAAGGACTCTCGCACGGATGCCAAGGGGAATCCGCTTTCCGAACAGGAGCTGGCGGACCTGCATGCCGGTGTGGATGAGGGCGAGGAAAACACCGACACCATCATGGTGATCCGCATCCCCAATGATGGCTCGCGCGCCACGGCAGTATCCATTCCGCGCGATACCTATGTCCACGACGAGGACTTCGGAAACACGAAAATAAACGCCGTCTTTGCGCTGCACAAAGCAGACAAGATGGAGGAGTTGCAGCAGGAAAACGCGGAGGCTGAAGCCGCAGGAAACACCCCTCCCCACACCGAGAAAGAGATGGAGAAGGAGAGCACGGAGGCTGGCCGCGCTGGTCTCATTTCGATGGTGCACAAGCTCACTGATGTCAACGTCGACCACTACGCTGAGGTGGGTCTCTTGGGCTTCGTGCTGCTTACCGACGCCGTCGGGGGCGTCGACGTCTGCCTCAACGACGCCGTCGATGATCCGATGTCGGGCGCTAAATTCCCGGCTGGGCGCCAAACCTTGCAGGGCTCCGAGGGCCTGTCCTTCGTGCGCCAGCGCTATGAGCTACCGCGCGGTGACCTTGACCGCATCGTGCGCCAGCAGGCCTACATGGCATCGCTGACGTCGAAGGTTCTGGATTCGGGAACCCTGACCTCTCCGGGCAAGCTCAACAAGATTGCTGATGCCGTGGAGCGCTCCGTAGTCATCGACGATGGTTGGGACATCATGGGTTTTGTCACCCAGCTGGCCGGGCTGGCCGGCGGCAACGTGACCTTTACGACGATCCCGGTGACCTCAATTACCGGCGTGGGCGACTATGGCGAATCGGTGGTGACCATCGATACCGCAGAGGTCCACCGCTTCATGGAGGATCTGGCCAAGTCTCAGGAGAAGGCCGAGGAGGACGAAAAGTCCGAGGACGCCGCCACCGACAAGGCCGCCGAGGAAGGCGAGAAGCCCGTGGCTGAGAACCTCAACCTGCACGTCCTCAACGCCGGCAACGTCGACGGAATGGCCGGCGGAATCGGCGCGTGGTTGAAGAACGTGGGCTATACCGTGGAACGTACGGCCAACGCGCAGTCGGGTCTATACACCGAATCGCAGATTGTTGCCGCAGATGCCAACGACGAGCGCGCCCACGCCTTGGCTGAGCAGCTCGGCGGCCTGCCAGTCACGGCTAACGAAGAGCTCGAGCCGGACACCTTCATCGTGGTGGCTACGGATGACTACTCCGGCCCGAAGGATGACTCCGCGCAGGAAGAAGAGGCTGCTGCGGAGCCCGACCAAGGCGGCGACACCCAGCAGGTCGGCACCCCGGGCGATGACTTTGGTACCGCGGAGGTTTCGCCTGAGATCGACGCGGGCGGCGATGGCCCGCGCTGCGTGAACTAAAGACACCGTGGCGGGCTTGGCGCCCGCCACCTACGATGGGCGGACATGGAACTCCTTCAGCATCTCTTGTCCGCCGATGCCTCCGCTCCCCGCCTCAGCGTCTACAACGAAGCTGACGGCACCCGCATGGACTTCTCGGCGCAAACGCTGGAGAACTGGACCTCCAAGATTGCCAACATGCTGCTGGAAGAGCTCGACCTTGAGCCTGGAACCGATTCCCGCATACTCATCGACCTTCCTGTGTCGTGGCAGGCCGCCGTCATCGCTCTCGGCGCACTCGCCGCCGGAATCCCCTTCGACATAACCGACGGTGCGGCTGCCTCGCAGCCGCACGCCGACGATATCGCCGTGGTGTTCACCTCTCCGGAGGCCTACCTCAAGGCTGCGGCGGACGCGGGCTCCGGCTCTGCATCGGCCCCACTGGTCGACACGGTTCTGGTCACGCAGGATCCTTTTGGCCGCGGCGTTGTCGAAAGCGGCGGCGAGCTGCCGCTGGGCACCATCGACTTCGGCCCCACCGTGCGCTTCTACGGCGATCACTTCTACGGCACCACTACCCCGCTACCAGAGCTTTTCCCCACGGAGTTGGGCGCTGAACGCGTGCTTTCGCAGGGCTGGACGGACAGCGCTTCCTTCCAGCGGGCCGTCCTCGAACCACTGGCTGCGGGCGGCTCCGCCGTCATCGTGGCGGGCTTGTGCTCGGCCGACCGCTTGGAGGACATCGCAGACAACGAGAAGGTCACCGTCCGCTCCTAAACGCCGTCATGAGATAGTAGAGCAATGTTCAGCTGGCTTTATATCTTCATCGGCGTGCTCATCCTCGTGGGCACTATCTGCCAGGGAACCATCGGCTTTGGGCTGGGCACCATCGCCACCCCCATCTTGGCGCTGATTAAGCCGGAGCTGGTTCCCACGCTCATCCTCCTGCTGGCCTTCGTCATCTCAACTACCACGATGCTCAAAGCACGCTCGGCGGTGTCCTGGGACATCGTGGCTATTTCCTCCATCGCGCGAATACCCGGCTCGCTCGCGGGTGCGTGGGCGATTGCTTCCCTCTCCCACCGCGGGCTCTCCCTTTTCATCGGCTGCGCCGTCATCTTTGCCATGACCTTGTCCAGCCTCGGCTGGTCTCCCAAGCGCACCACCGCCAACATTGCAGTCGCGGGCGCTGCTTCCGGGTTTCTGGGCACATCCACCTCCATTGGTGGCCCGCCCATGGCGTTGGTGCTCAAGGGCTACGACCCCGCCCGTGTGCGCGGCACCCTGTCGGGGACCTTCATCATCGGTTGCACCATCTCGCTGGCAATCTTGGGCTTGAGCGGGCAAATCACCAGCCTGCAGCTCACCGCCGCCGCGGCCTACCTGCCGGTAGCCATCGTGGGCCTCATCGCCGCCGGCTACCTCAACCGTTTCATCAACGCCAAGGTGCTCAACCGCATTGTCCTTGTGGTGGCTATCAGCGCGGCTGTGGCGCTCATTGTTGAGGGGCTGGTTGCTGCCTAGTATCCGCAACATGCCGTGAGTTTTCTTGCTCGACTGCTAGGACCGCAGCTCACCCCTCCCAACAGCCCTAGCTAACAAAACAAAGAACTCGCCTCAAGCCCTAGCGTGGGCTCGAGGCGAGCTTTTGTCCGTTACTCCAGTTTGGTTAGCGGTTGAGCTGGCATCGGAGAGGCTGCTCACTCAAGGCGCGCCCCATTTCCTCAGCTGCGAACAACTGAAGATTGGCCAAAGACCGTTCGGAGTAATAAGCGGCATGAGGGGTGAGGATAGTGTTCGGAGCGGTCCGAAGCGGGTGGCCTTCCTCGAGGGGCTCACTTTCCATGACGTCGAGTGCTAGGCCTCCTAAGCGGCCTTCGGACACTGCGCGTGCTGCCGCCTCAGTGTCAAGAAGCGCACCGCGGGCGGTGTTCACGATGATTGCTTCGTTCGACAGCTTGCCAATCTCAGCGTCACCAATGATGTGATACGTGCTGTCAGTAAGCGGGGCGTGGATTGAAACAACATCTGCTCGCGAAAGCAGTTCATCTAGTTCGACAACCTCAACGTTTTCCTTTGACAACAGATCTTTGTCAACAAAAGGATCGTAGGCAATGGTGGTCGCTCCAAAAGCTTGCATGCGCTTTGCAACTTTGAGACCAATTTGTCCAGTCCCGACAGTGGCATAAGTAAGATCCGAGACTGCCGGAATCCGCCCAACTTCTGGAGCAGCAATCCACCCGTCATTCGCACGAACAATATTCGAGTGGTAGGTCAAAACCTTTCTGACCGCTGCCAAGGCAAGCATTACAGTGTGGTCTGCGACTGTGTCAGCACCGTAATCTGGAACGTTGCAGACTCGGACCCCAAGTTCGGTTGCTGCTTGCATATCGATTGTCTCGTAGCCCATTCCATATCGAATCACGGTCGCACCGGGGGCAAGACTTTCGAGTACCTTACGGGTGATTTGGGCATAAGCGAGGATTACGACATCAGCACCCTTGGTAGCTGCGATAACTTCGTCTTCTTGGAGAACGTCGCTATGTACCTCAAGCGTTGCGCCGTTTTCAGCAGCAATTCGCTCTTCGTCAGCTAGGTTGGGAAATTCATGATCGGTGATTACTACACGCTTGTTAGTCATTGGTGCCACGTCCGTTCTTCAAGTCGTTAATGAAACCGGCTCGTGCTGCTGCGATATCACTGGACGTGGTGATGAAACGGAACCCTTGCTCTCGGCGTTTGTTAGCTTCAGTACCGTGGCTGCAATGGATTCCAGGAATTTTACCAGCGTCCTGGATGATTCCGAGGACTTTGGCGATAGCATCAGTTGTAACTTGCTCTTCCGGTCCCGGAGTCGAGCCGACAGCTAGCGCTAGGTCCGATGGGCCAATGTAAATTCCGTCGACTCCTTCGACACCACAGATTTCTTCTGCGTTGGAAAATCCTTCAGCGTTCTCAATCATGACGAAAAGAAGGGGAGGCTTGATATCAGAGGTGTTCACGGGGTCACCTTTGACAATCGGAGCGGTAGGGCCGAAGGAACGGTTTCCTCCGTGATCCGGATAACGGAGAGCGTCTGCAGCTGCCTTCGCCTGTTCCTTGTTGGAGACGAGAGGAACGATAATGGCTTCGATCCCAGCATCGGCGAGCATTCCAATTTCAGTGAATCGGTTGTCAGCGACTCGTGCCGTCACAAGAGAGTCACCGCCGGCGCGAATCGCGTCGCTGAGGCGGAGGATGTCTTCATTACGGGCGAAGCCATGCTGCATGTCGATACAGACGTAATCGAATCCAATGGCAGACGAAGCCCTAGCGAGGTCGGTGCTGGTAGTCATCAGCCACTGGCCGTGGTAGATTGCGCCGTTTGCGAGATTTTCGCGATGGTTAGTCATTGTGTACAACTCCTTAAAGTAGGCCGACGGAAAGCGCCGGGATGAAACTTACGATGAGGCCCACGAGAACCAAGAGGAGGAACCCGGGGATGATTGCGACCACTGTTTTTTGTGGTCGAATTTTGGCAACGCCGGAGGCGATAAACAAGTTAACGCCAAGGGGCGGGGTGATGAAGCCGATCGATAGAACGAGAACGACGATGACACCAATTTGAATGGGATCCATTCCTGCCAGTGATAAGACGGGAACAAGAATGGGGCTGATAATTGTGATCGCAGCAATTGTCTCCATGAAGGTGCCGAGCAAAACAAGAATCAGGTTCACGATGATAATGATCACCAGTGGGCTATCTGAAAGGTGACTCAAGGCATTTACGATAGCCTGAGGAGCTTCTTCGATGGTGAGGAAGAGACTAAATACTGCAGCTGCGGCGACAATAATCATCAGGCCGCTGGACGTCAGCGCAGCGGAGTTGAAGGTTTCCATGATGCCGCGGAAGTCCAGTTCCTTGTAGATAACCATGCTGACGAGGACTGCATAGACGACTGCAATGACAGCTGCCTCTGTAGGCGTGAAGATGCCGCCGTAGATTCCTCCGAGAATGATAATTGGTAGGAAGAGGCCTGCCTTTGCGCCGTTTACTTGGTGCAGTCGCTCTCTCAATGTGGACTTCTCGGTACGACCAACGTTGTTCTTCTTGGCGTAGTAGATAGCCCATCCAATAAGCACTACACCCATCAAGATTCCTGGGACGATCGCTGCAAGGAAGAGATCCCCGATACTCGTGCCTGTTACGACGCCGAAGATAACGAGGGGGATGGACGGGGGAATGACAACGCCAATCGTTCCAGCCGAGGCGATGAGAGCCGCGGAGAATTGCTTGGAATACCCTAGCTTGATCATCTCTGGAATCATGATGCCGCCGATTGCAGCTACGGTTGCGGGGCCCGACCCAGAAATCGCAGAGAAGAACATTGCGGTCAAGACCGCTGCAACTCCGACACCACCGGGAATATGCCCCACGAAGGAATTCGCCACATTGAACAGGCGGCGGGAAATGCCGCCCTTACCCATTATTAGGCCGGCAAGAATAAAGAAAGGAACGGCGAGAATCGGGAACGAGTCGTTTGCAGTAGTCAGGTATTGCGCAATCATTCCGTACGAGATACCGGGATTGAACAAGAAGATTGTGAGCAATCCTGCTGCAAGCAGTGAGTACGCAATCGGAATACCTAGGGCAAGTGCTGCGAAAAGCGTTATCAAGAGACAAGCCAGACTCATGATTGTGTCCTTTCGGCAAGTTCTAGCTCAAGGTTGTCATCCAAGAGGGGTGACGTTCCTAGCCAGATTTGGCCACTTGTTTGCAACATGCGGAGGCAACACAGCACGAGGCCGAACGGCAGAGCCGAGTAGACGACCCACATTGGAAGCTGAAGTGCTGCAGACGTTTGTCCGAGTTGAAAGAGGGTAGTCGCAATCTGTATTGCGAAAACAAGGAGGATGATGTTGACAATGAAGCAGGCGATGATTACAAACTGCATGGCAATCTTCTTGACCCCGCCTTTAAGCTTGGACGTCAGCACATCAATTGCAATGTGTTCTCCTCGAAGCGTCACGATTCCCAGGAGCAAGAAATTCATCCAAATGAACATGTATCGAGAAAGCTCCTCGCTCCACGAGAGCGAATTTTGAAGGATGAATCGTGAAAAGACTTGGACAAACAAGAGAATGGTCATGATGCCGAGGATTCCGGCGCCAATGTATTCATCAACGTAAAGCTTGTGGTGGGACGTGCCACGTGTTTCTTCGCTATGCACGGCTGGCCTCCACTGCTTTATTCATATCGTCAATAATTTGGTCTCCAAGCAACCCACGGAGGTATGACTCCGCTGCGGCGGACATGATCTCGCGCATTTGGTCGCGTTCATGGTTCGAGATATCGCGGATTTCCACTCCACCCTCAAGGATGGCGTTCTTCGACTTCTCTTCGTCTTTGATTGCTTCTTCTCGGCAGTATTGCGTGGAAAGCGTGCCTGCTTCCTTGACCAACTCCTGAAGTTCTAAAGGAAGTTCATCGAAGAATCTCTTACTCAAGAGGAGCGGCATGGGGGTGTACACATGGTTGGACATCACCATATACTTTTGAACTTCATAAAACTTTTGGGAGGCGATGAGAGCCAGTGGGTTTTCTTGGGCGTCAATCGTTCCCTGCTGAAGTCCTGTGTACACCTCAGTGAAAGCCATCGGTGTTGCACTGGCACCGGTGGCGTTCCATGCTCGGATCTGCGTCGGGTTCTCCAGTGTTCTAACTTTGAGGCCTTTGAGTCCTTGGGGGAGTTCCAAGTCTTTAACTTTGTGTGTCAGATTCCGGAATCCATTTTCCCAGTAACCCAACCCCACAATTTGAACATCCTCGAGTTCCTTCAGCCGTGCTTGTCCGAATTCACCGTCTAGCACTGTAAATGCTTCGTCCCGGGAATCGAACTTGAACGGCAAATCCCAGACGTTCATGTTCTTGGAAAACGCGGCGAGCGGAGAGGTTGACGGTGCGGTCGCCTGAATGTTGTTGAGCTGGACGGATTCAATGAGCTGTCGGTCTCCGCCGAAAACTCCATTGGGGAAAACCCTTGCGTTGATTCTTCCCTCGCTGCCCTTATTGATGTGATCTGCAAAAAGCATGTAAGCACGATGCGTAAAGTGATCGGTCGTCGTGGCATGAGCAATGACGAGATCGAACTCTGCTTTGGCTGAGGAACCAGCCGCACGCGAACCAGAGCAAGAGCTTAAAGTGCTGGATAGAGCCGCAGCGCCCATGGCTCCTAGGAATCCACGCCTAGAAATCCTTGTGTTTAAGACGCCTTGGGCCTTGGTCGGAATGCGCAACCCTGAACCCTCCTTTCCTTGTCTTGTGAGAGCCAATTAACTGTTTACTGTTAACAGTTAATTGTGGGATACAATACGGAGGTGCTACAACTGAGTCAAGAGTCATAGGAGAAAAAATGATCGTAAGGCAACAATCGCTGGGTGTTCAGGTAGCCGAGTCACTACGCATCGAGATCTTTTCAGGGGCTCTCCCAGAGGGGACCCCACTTACGGAGCCTTGGCTTTCTCGCGAATTTGAGGTGAGCCGGGGGCCGGTACGCGATGCAATTGCAAAGCTTGAAGCCGATGGCTTAATTCAGCAAGATGGGCGAAGCTACAAAGTGAGCGATCGCATTAATGAAGTGGTCAAAGAGCTGTATGAGCTTAGGTTTCTTTTGGAGCGCCGTGCAATTGAGATAGCGCTGGAAAGAGATGCCGACTGGTCCGCGACGACAGAAGCTTTGGATGCTTTTGCCCGGGCAGCGAACAGTAATGACTTGGACAGCGCAAGAGATGCAGACTTTCGATTCCATCAATCGTTCTTATCAGCTTCCGAAGGTCGACTCGCTTTGAGCATGTGGGAAATCTGTGAAAGGAATTTCAAAGCATTGCTCTTGGTCAACCGCGCTCAGGATGACGACATTCAAAATGAGGTCAAGATTCATGAAGAGTTACTCAACTCTGTTGCTGATGGATCGGGCTGGGAAGAGAAATTGCGTGAGCACTTCGAGATTGCCTCACACCGGTTTTCAAATCGGGAGAAGGCACTGTAGCTTACACTGACTTCATCTTGCCAAGAAAATAGTGTTGACGAGTATTCAAGTCACTGTGTGAATGGGCGAAGCTACCCTCACCGGAGTTGGCCCCTGATTTGGTGACTAATGCCAACCATACGAACCGGCGATAACCTTCAGCCCATTCGGTTACAAGAGTTGCCGAGTCCCCTGAATGGCCAATTGAGTCTTTCCTACACAGATCATTGAACGGTTTTGGCCGGTGCCCTATAGGGTTTGTGGGACTCTTCCCTAGCCAGATTGCATGAGCGAGTTTTCACTTGGCCGGGCACGAGCACCTGAACACCCAAGCCACAGGAGCCGTCAAAGATGAACCTGCCGCCCTTTTGCACCAAATCTTTGGCAACTGGGGCAGATTTATCCACCGCCCACCAAGCGCGCACACCGCTCAGCGCCAAGAACCAGACCCTAGCGAAGCGACCCCGCAATAAAACTACGGAAGCGCTCAGCAATCTGCGCAATTTCCTGCCCCGCGAAGTGCCCCGGGGACCACGCCGCCACCAGCGGCACACCGCCCAGAGTCCGTTCACCATCGACCACGTCGAAACCCACCAGCCGCGCCGGCTGCAGTTCTGTCATCAAGGCCACGGCTCGGCCCGAGCGGGCCAAGGCGCTCAAGGTTGCGGTGTCATCGCACTCGACATGCGAGCCCAAGGCGCAGCCAGCCGTGCCCACGAAGGAATCCACCACCCCACGGGACACGCTGCGCCGCGAAGGCAGAGCCATCTTTTCTTGCAATAACCTTTTAACCTCCACGCTGGTCGAACCCGCGCACTCCAGCGCCAATGGGTGCGTCGGCAGCACCCAGGCGCGCACCGGAATCGTGCCCAACGCCAATGAGGCCACGTCATTGCCCGGCGGGATGGTGGCAATCACCACGTCGGCGGAGCCTTCCAGCGCGTCGAAGACGTCGTAGTGCGTAACCGGGGTCGTGGTGAGCAGTGGGATAGTCGAGCCAGCGGCCTCGATAAAGGGCGCAAGCAGAGTCGAAATCGTCGTCGGCGTAGCAGCCACGCGCAGCGCCGGGATACTGCCCGCGCGGAGTGCCTCCACCGCCTGCCCGGCGCGCGCGGATTCGGCGAGGAGGCGGCGGCACGTCGGAATGAGAGCGTGTGCCGCGTCGCTGAGCGCCAGTGCGGAACCGGCCCGCACGAAAAGCTCCAGGTCCAGCTCCTTTTCAAAGCGCCGCAGCTGCCGGCTCAGCGCCGGCTGGGTAATGCCCAGGCGCTCCGCGGCGGCAGTCACCGTGCCAGCTTCGGCAACCGCAAGGAAATATTTGGCCTTCACCATGTCCATTCCCTTACTTCTACCACTACCAATGCCTTGAGGGTATGGCTTTCCAGCTTTTTCGACATTAGACAACATGGCATCACCAAAGAATAATGAGACCACTACCACAACAACCCCAGGGAGGTTTCCATGTCACACGTCGGCGCCGCCATTGCCGAATCCCTCGCCGCGCACAACGTCACCCGCGCATTCCTCGTGCCCGGCGAAAGCTTCCTGCCCGTGCTCGACGGCCTCTACGATTCCCCCGTGAAGGCCATCGTCTGCCGCCACGAAGGCGGTGCCACCTACATGGCTGAAGCCCACGGCAAAGCCACCGGACAGCCCGGCGTCGCCATGGTCACCCGCGGCCCCGGCGCGGCCAACGCCTACGTGGGTATCCATACCGCCTGGCAGGATGCCACCCCGCTCGTCCTCTTCGTGGGCCTTATCCCCATCTCGGATCGTGACCGCGAGTCCTTCCAGGAATTCGATCCCAAGGCGTGGTTCGGCACCCAGGCCAAGCAGGTCTTTGTCCTCGACGATCCGTCGCGTGCCTCCCGCGTCGTGGCCGAAGCCTTCTTCCAAGCCCAGCAGGGCCGCCCCGGCCCCGTCATCGTGGGCCTGCCGGAGGATATTCTCCACCAGGAGTTCACCGGCAGCATCCACCCACCCATCCCGGTGTCGGAAGGCGCGCTTTCCGACGAGCACCTGGACCTCCTCTCCCGCGAACTAAGCCGCGCAGAGCGCCCACTCATTTTCGCCGGCGGCCCGCGCTGGACCCCGGAAGCCGCAGAGACGATCACCCGCTTCGCCGAAGAGCACCGCATCCCGATCATTCAAGACTTCCGCGCCGCTGACCGCGTGCCTTTCGACTCCCCCGCCAACGCCGGCTGGCTCGGCTATGGGCGCGACCCACGCGCGGCGCAACTTTTGGAAGCTGCCTCCCTCGTCATCGAAGTCGGTGCCGTTCTCGGTGATGTTCCTACCGACGGTTACACCTTGCGCCAGTCACCGCAGGCACGCAACATCGCCATCAACCCCGATACCAGTCTGCGAGGCCACTCGGTGGCGCTGGTAGAGCACATCGTGGCGAGCCCCGTGGCCTTCGCTCACACCCTGGACCGCCTGAGCGTCGAGGGCAAGGACAAGCGCGGCGAGTGGTTCGACGCCGCGCACGCGAACCACCTCGACTTCGCCACCCTCCCCGAGCCCGCGGACTATCGTCCCGGTAAAGAAGGCACCGCCCACATGGAGGCCGTCTTCGCCGCGCTGCACGAGCAGCTGCCGAAGGATTCCATCTACACCTTCGGCGCCGGCAACCACTGCATCTGGGCCCAGCAGTTCCTGCGCTCGCAGGTCTACCCCTCCCAGTTCAGCGTGCGCAACGGCTCGATGGGCTACTCCATCCCGGCCGCAGTGGCCACCAAACTGCAGTTCCCGGAGCGCACCGTCGTCACCATTGCTGGCGACGGCGAATACCTCATGAACGGCCAAGAACTGGCCACCGCGCTGCAATACGGCGCGCCTTTTCTCATCATCGTCATGTCCAATGGCGAGTTCGGAACCATCCGCGATCACCAGAAGAAGCACTTCCCCGACCGCGTTTCCGGCACGCAGCTTGTCAACCCGGATTTCGCGGCGGTTGCCCGCGGCTTCGGCGCCCACGGCGAGCTCATCACTGATGACGCCCAGGTACCGGAGGCCGTGGCCCGCGCCCTGCGCGCCATCGCCGAGGACGGCGTACCAGCGCTTCTCAACGTCATCACCGACCAGGCCCATTCCCTGCCTATCCCGCCCTCCCCGGTTTTACACACCGACGAAACGCCCACCAGCTAAAGGAGGCTCACCATGAGCACGACACATACTCCTCCAACTTCGAATGCCGTACCCGCTAGCCAGCTGAAGGAAGGCGAGCACATTGTGGGCGATGGGGTCGTCGCCAAGCAGCGCCCCGCTGCCTCCACCGCATCGTGGATCATTACGCTCTTCGGCACCGCCGTGGGTGCTGGCATCCTCTTCCTGCCGCTGAATGCCGGCGGTTTCGGGTTCTGGCCGCTGGTCTTTGCCACGGTCTTCATCTTCCCCTTGGTGTACTTTTCGCACCGGACCTATGCACGCATTGTTGCGGGTGCGCCCACGGAGGACCACGGCAAGGACATCCTCGAGTTGGTCTCCCAGTATCTGGGCAAGGGCCAAGGAATCGTCTTCGCGGTGCTGTACTGGATCACGGTCTTTTCCACCGTCCTCATCTATGGTGTCTCCATCACCAACGCGGTGGATAGCTTCATTGTCAACCAGCTGGGTGGCCCGTCGCTCGACCGGTGGCTGCTGGCCATGCTCTGCGTGGGCGTGATGACCGGCGCCTTCGCCATCGGCCGCAAGCCGATGATCTGGCTGGCCCAGGTGCTGGTCTACCCGCTGATTATCGCCCTGGCCGTCACCTCCATCTACCTCATCCCACGCTGGGACCCGCACAGCTTCATCCATTTCGATGACGGCTCGAATGGCTACGGCGGCATCATCAAGGGCATCTTCCTCATCCTGCCGGTGCTGGTCTTCTCCTTCTCCCACATGGCGGCGCTGTCGCAGTTCGCCATCGACATGCAGCCGCAATACGGCGAGAAGACCGAAAAGCGCGTTTCCCGCACGGAGTTCTACACCGCTATCCTGCTCGTCGTCTTCACCATGTTCTTTGTGTGGTCCTGCGTCCTCGCACTCGGCGCCGACGGCATGAATGAGGCCCTCGAGCAAAACATCCCGGTGCTCTCCTATTTCGCCAACGTCACTGGCACTCCGTTCATGGCTTACATGGCCCCCATCGTGGTCATCTGCGCCATCGTCTCCTCCTACTTCGGCCACATGCTCGGTACCGAAGAAGGCACGGAGTACCTGCTGAAGAACGCTGCGCCGAAGCTGGCGGAGAAGGTCTCGCACCGCACGCTGCTCAACATCATTTATCTCATCGCCTTCGTGTGCACCACGCTCGTGGCGATCTTTAACCCCTCCATCATTTCCATGATTTCGGTTGTCTCCGGTGTCTTCGTGGCGTTCATCGTCTACCTGGTTCCGGTGTATATGTTCAAGAAACTGGACGTGTACAAGCAATTCCGCAATGACCCGTGGAACTACTTCGTCTTCGGTATGGGCCTGCTAATTATGGCCGTGACCATCTGGGACATGATTTAGAAAGGACGTGAAAATGCTTCGTAATGATCTCTCAAGCTTCCCCGAGTACAAGGTAGGCAAGGATTTCCCCCATGCCTTGAAACTCTCCTCCAATGAGGTCCCCTTCCAGCCCGCCGAGGACATTATTGCCGCGGTTGCCGACGCCGCCCGCACCACCAACCGCTACCAGCAGCCCGGCAGCCTGGAGCTCACCAACGCCTTGTGCAATTACCTAGGCGTTCCGGCGGATCACATCTTCGTCTCCGCGGGTTCCACGCCCATCCTGCAGGCCACCATCTTGGCGTCCTGTCACACCGGCGATGAGGTCATCGTGCCCTGGCGCAGCTTTGAGGCTTACCCCCTCTACGTGCGCATGGCCGGCGCGGAACCGATTCTGGTCCCGCTCACGGAGGATTACCGCGTCGATTTGGAGGCAGTCCTTGCCGCCCTGACGGAGAAGACCAAGCTCATCATCCTGTGCAACCCCAACAACCCGACGGGCACCGTCATCACGCGCGGTGAATTCCGAGCCTTCATGGACCGGGTGCCCGAGGATGTCGTGGTCCTGCTGGATGAGGCCTACTGGGAGTACAACGACGCCCCCGATACCCCAGATTCAGTCGAGGAATACCAGCGCTACCCCAATCTGCTCGGCGTGCGCACCTTCTCCAAAGCATGGGGTCTGGCCGGCATGCGCGTGGGCTACGCGGTGGCAGGACCGGAAATCATCAACGCGCTGCAGCTGCTCTCCTTGCCTTTGACGGTGACCGCCATGGCAGAAACTGCCGCTGTGGAGGTGCTCAAGCGCCACGACGAGCTTGACGACGCCGTCGAGATCACCAAAGCACAACGCGACCGCGTCTGCGCGGAGCTGGGAGCCGAGAAGTCCTACGGCAACTTCGTCTGGCTGCCGCGCGCGGATGCCGAAGAGGTGGAGACAAAGTTGCTCGATGAAGGCGTGGTCATCCGCCGCTATCTCGACGAGGGCGTGCGCGTATCCATCACGGACGAAGCAGAAACTACACAGTTCTTGGAGGCCTGGCGACGCGCGGGCATTGAGCCCTGGCGGGGCTAGGTGGCCTCCTTTCACCCCCTCAACCCAAGTTCCCCATAAGCCCACACTGAGATATATGACATAAAACGCACGAACCTTGCACTAAGTCATATTCAGCCCCATAATGGGTCGCAACCCATACACACTTCAATCATTGGAGGATGAAGCAATGTCCGGATTTCGCGTAGAAAACCCCGCTACCGGTGAGGTTCTCGAGACTTTTGATCACGCTACTGACCAGGAGGTCCTGGCCGCTGTCGACTCCGCGCACGAGGCATTCCTCAGCTGGCGCGAGACCCCGATCGAGGAGCGCGCCAAGGTAGTCACGCGCGTTGCCGAGCTCTTCGAAGAGCGCAAGGATGAGCTCGCAGAGATCATCGCTACCGAAATGGGCAAGCCGATCTCCGAGGGCGTCGAGGAGGCTGAGTTCAGCGGCGCTATCTTTAGCTACTACGCCGACAACGGCCCGAAGTTCGCCGCCGACGAGGAAATCCCCGTCGAGATGGACGGCAAGGGCTACATTCAGCGCCGCCCCATCGGCGCTCTGCTGGGCATCATGCCGTGGAACTTCCCCTACTACCAGGTCGCGCGCTTCGCCGCCCCGAATCTGATGCTCGGCAACACCATCGTCTTGAAGCACGCCACCATCTGCCCGCGCTCCGCGCTTGCCATCCAAAAGATCATGGATGATGCCGGTGTTCCCAAGGGCGTCTACACCAACGTCTTCGCTACTCACGAGCAGGCAGAGAAGATCATCGAGCACAAGGAGCTGCGCGGTGTGTCCCTCACCGGCTCCGAGCGCGCTGGTGCTGCGGTGGGCTCTCTGGCTGCGAAGAACCTCAAGAAGGCAGTTCTCGAGCTCGGTGGCTCCGACCCGTACGTCATCCTCGACACCGATGACGTCAAGCAGGCAGCCAAGGATGCGTGGGAGACCCGCATGTACAACACCGGCCAGGCGTGTAACTCCAACAAGCGCCTGATCGTGATGGACGATATCTACGACGAGTTCGTCGCTGAGCTGGTCGAGCTCGCAAAGGCTATGAAGCCTGGTGCCCCGCAGGAGGCTTCCGAAACCGTCTACACCCCGTTGTCTTCGCGCAGCGCGGCAGAAAACCTCAAGGATCAGATCGACCGCATCGTGGCCGCCGGCGCCACCCTGCACGTCGGCGGTGAGCTGGCGGATGAGAAGTCTTCCTACTTCAGCCCCGCCGTGCTGACCGATGTCCCGGTTGGCGCTGATGTCTACTACGAAGAACTCTTCGGCCCCGTGGCGACCGTGTTCAAGGTCAGCAGCGACGAAGAGGCTCTCGAGCTGGCCAACGACACCCAGTACGGCCTGGGCGGTTGCGTCTTCTCCAAGGACGTCGAGCGCGCTGAGAAGATTGCCCAGCGCCTGGAGGTCGGCATGTCCAACGTCAACACCTACGCGGCGGAGGGCGCCGAGGTCCCGTTCGGTGGTGTGAAGAACTCCGGCTACGGCCGCGAGCTGGGCCCCTACGGCATGGATGAGTTTGTCAACAAGCGCACCTACTTCGTGGCCAACTAAGGAGATCCCATGACGTCACTAGGAAACTTCGTTCTCGAGGTCCACACCGCGCTTTTCGACGGCCACGATATCTCCGTCCTGGACAAGCACTTCGCCGACAACTTCGTGGAGCACTCTCCCCTCATCGCTAATGATGCAGAAGGTCTCAAGAAGTTTGTCACGGATCTGGGCGAGGGTCTGAAGTACACCAACGCCCGGGTGATTGCCGACGAAGCCAACGGCCTCGTCGCTTTGCATGGTCGCTTCGACGGCATCGAGGATGAGCCGTTCGTTGGTTTCGATATCTACCGCGTCGAGGGCGACAAGATTGTCGAGCACTGGGACAACCTCGTTCCCCTTGCGGAACCGAACGCAAGCGGCCGCACGCAGCTCGATGGCGCTACCGAGATCGGTGATGAGAGCCTCACCGAGCAGAACCGAGAGTTCGTCATCGAGTTCTTCACCCGCTCGCTCATCGGCGCTGATTACTCCGGCTTCATCGACAACACCCGTGATGATCAGTTTGCCCAGCACTCCCCTGATATCGCCGATGGCGCTCAGAACTGTGTCGATTTCCTCACCAAGCTGCAGGAGGATGGCGAAGGTCTAGAGTATGAGCGCATCCACCGCACGGTTGCACAAGGACAGTTCGTTCTGACCCATTCCGAAGGCAGCATCGCTGGTGCGCGCCATTCCTATTGCGAGCTGTGGCGCGTCGAGGACGGCAAGCTCGTCGAAATGTGGGATGCCATTTCTGAGGTCCCGTCCGATGACGAGGCGCTTCATAAGCACGGCATCTTCTAGGCCGTAGCCTCAGTTGCAAACCTAGGCAGCATGCCGAAAGGCTGGGCCGCTCCTTGATATGGGGAGCAGCCCAGCCTTTTCGTGTTTTCGGCATGGTCTAGTTCCAGGGCCGGGCTACAACTGCCCGTTCTGCCAAAACCAACGCTCCTGACTCAGGATCTGGCCCGAACTTTGGCAACTAGGCGAGTTCGTCGCGTCTAAAAGTGCCGCATCTAAAGCCGGCCCTAAGCCCAGCCTGCCGGCACCAACCCGAGGATGGAAATGATCGAGTAGATGAAGGCCAAGACATAAACCACGATGATGGTGCCCTGAATTACCGGGTGTGCGAGTCCGCCCACGTTCCAACCCGGGTCGCGGTCGCCCTTCTTACGGGAGGCGTGCAGCAGCATCACCGGGATGACGGACATGATGGCGCCTGCGAAGCCACCGGCATAGGACAATGCCGCAACGAAACCGCCGAGGCCAGCAATGGAAATCACCAATGGCGGAACAACCGTCAGCGCCACTGCCACGATGCGCTGTCCCTTCACGCCTTCCCAGTGGAAGATGTCGAGGACGTTGCGCATGGTGGTAAAACCAATCGCCAAGAACGACGTCAGCATGGCCGCCAGCGCAAAGATATTGGCCAAGTAGTAGGCCACCGGCCCCAGTGCCTCACCCCAGGCAATGGTCACCACCTCGGTGACCTCCATGCCAAGCAGACCAAGGGCGGCAAAAGGAACCAACGCCAAGGTAAAGCCCGTCACCACCATGCCGAGCACAATTGCCTGCGCGGTCTGCTGTGGCTTGGCTGGGTCCATGCCCTGCACCAGTTCCGGAACCACGTACTGCGCTAGGAAGGAGAAAACCGCGAGGTTCAGAATCGGGACGATGAAGAAGGGATGAAGAACCAGCAGGTTCTCAGCCTTGATACCCGGTCCCAGGATTGTCCATCCACACAGCACCGCGATAATGATCGCCATACCGGCAGTGATGGCTCCCTCAGCTGCACCCGTGGTGTGCAGGCCGCGGTACATCACCCACGAACCGAAGCCGAAGAAGATCAACGTGCCAAGAAGCGGCGGCAACCCGAAGATGTTGTTGATCAAGTCACCCGAACCAGCGGCATAGGCAATGAGCGCGCCGATACCGTTGACGATGATGGCCACGAAAACCAACCAGCGGCCCCACTGCCCCAGGTAATGCTCCGCCAATCCGGAAACCTGCAGCGGCGCCTTGGTGCGCATGGCTGTCTCCGCCACGTACAGCATGGAAATGGTCGTGAGGGTACCTGCTATCAGCAGAGCAATAACGAGTGCGAGGAACCCTCCGTTGCGGGCGGCATAAGGAATAGAGAGGACTCCAGCACCGATGTTGGTGCCGAAGATAAGGGCGATGCCCTGCACGAAGGACAGCGCGGGTTTGAACTCCGCCGTGGACTCATCCTTCTGCGACACAGAAATGTTGTTGGACAAAAACTTCTCCGATAACTAAGGACTAATAAAACAGGAGCTCACCCGGAAAGAACCGGGTGAGCGAAAGAGTGAGCTACTTGTACTCGTTGAACTGCTTGACGACGACCTGCAGCGCCTCACGCCACAAGTCTTCCGGGATGGCCAGGGAGGGCAGGAAGCGGATGACGTTGTGGTCGAGGCCGCAGGTGAGGATGAGCACGCC